>NZ_JAPPTO010000119.1:0-350 GCF_027587135.1 Vibrio sp. MM46 | reverse complement strand
ACTCAACCGCTTTTATTTGTGACTTCTTCATAGAGCAAAAGTATCGCAACTCAGGTTATGGCGAATTAGTAATAAAAAACCTTGAATCCCGCCTCAAACAAAGTGGTATTACAAGGTTGAAGCTCCATGTTGCAAATGGCAATAATGGTGCTTTAAGGCTGTACACTCGTCTTGGGTATGGGATCACAGGGCATAATCTATTCAAAAAGTTTGATTAGCTCGATGAACACCAAAACATAACAAACAATTTAAGAGCGATTCGGCACGCGTGGCATTTTTACTATGCGGTGGTTTTAGTGATTAAGGTGGCATGCGGGAGCATCGGTATGGCGTGCCTCACACCTTAATTG
>NZ_JAPPTO010000118.1:0-356 GCF_027587135.1 Vibrio sp. MM46 | reverse complement strand
TCCCGAATCCAACTGCCGAGGAATACTCGGTAGTTGATTGATTAACAATGCCCATGTTAGTCCTACTGCCAAAACGATGTGACGAGTAAGCGTTTTACGAAATAACTTGTTTCGCAATTATGCAAGAGCCTCTTGCATAATTGGGTACGAGAACTTGTCCAACAGTCTGTTGAACAAATTATCCCTATGACTGCTTGCTGCTAGAAGTTCATTTCAGGACTCTTTTAGGGAAAAGACCGTCAACTATCTTCATTTTGACATCTGGTAAACTTGCGATTTTCAACGCTCAATTTTAGACTATGCTCGAGAGCCTCGGGTATCCCTGCTTTTTCTTTGAGTTACTATTTACTGTCTGG
>NZ_JAPPTO010000117.1:0-366 GCF_027587135.1 Vibrio sp. MM46 | reverse complement strand
GTTTTGTCAGCTTTCCAAATTGTTAAAGAGCTAATCACTTCTAATGAAGTAACCATTTTTAAAAACTCTCAAGAGAGAATGTTTAAAGATGGTATCCCGTAGGGGAGTCGAACCCCTGTTACCGCCGTGAAAGGGCGGTGTCCTAGGCCTCTAGACGAACGGGACACTGTAGAATGCTTTGCAAAATACAAAACAATATAGCTAGTGGTGGAGCTAATCGGGATCGAACCGATGACCTCTTCGCTGCCAGCGAAGCGCTCTCCCAGCTGAGCTATAGCCCCACATAAATCGCTTCAGCATTTTATGCAGAACCAATCTTTGCTCTGAAATCTAAACCATATCAATCTGTGTGGACACTCATCGTGA
>NZ_JAPPTO010000116.1:0-380 GCF_027587135.1 Vibrio sp. MM46 | reverse complement strand
CCCCTGTTTCTTATCAACATGAAAGCCGACATGCTCATCATTGATAAAACCCAACCGGGAAAAGTCTATAAAGTCGATAACGTCCCCTACCTTGTCGCCGTTCCGACGTATTTTTTCTCTTCTATCATGGTGGGAATGGCTGAAGGCGTGGAAGCGATTTTCACCACCTCAGATGATGAGCGCTACGGTCGTACGGGCATGCTGTTTGGCTCTGAGCTCTATCAGCTCTCAAGACAATCTAGCGTGCGCGAAATTGGACTCAAAAAACTGTGGAGTGATTATTTTCATAACTGCATGATTGGGGACGTCAGGATCAACGGCAAATACACCTGGGATGAACTCTTTGCTGCCCCTGATATCTTTACTTTTCTTGATGGCAT
>NZ_JAPPTO010000115.1:0-396 GCF_027587135.1 Vibrio sp. MM46 | reverse complement strand
GCAGCAGGTCCCGCAATCAACCCAAATCAACCTTATGAGTCGAACACGGCTCAAGGCGAGGTGTTCGGCAAATACAAACTGCCGGCAAAATCCGCCATTAGGGATGATGTGGATGCGAGCAATATTGATGAGTTCACCTACCAAAGACAAGATGATATCGCCTTTAACGGCGATGCGTTTGATAGCTTTGAATTTCATTGGCAAGCCAGCATCGATGAGAAAAAATCCCGTCGCACAACCGATAATTATGTCCCGACTGGCACCTTTGTTACCGCCGTGGTGACAGGCGGCGCTGATGCTAACGCCGGCGTTTCAGGTCAAGGGGATACATCACCGATTGTCTTTCAGACCGTCAATCAAGGTATTTTACCTAACGGTAAAAAGTCTAAGCTGGGT
>NZ_JAPPTO010000114.1:0-396 GCF_027587135.1 Vibrio sp. MM46 | reverse complement strand
ACAGCAGGTCCCGCCATCAACCCAAATCAACCTTATGAGTCGAACACGCCTCAAGGCGAGGTGTTCGGCAAATACAAACTGCCGGCAAAATCCGCCATTAGAGATGATGTGGATGCGAGCAATATTGATGAGTTCACCTACAAAAGACAAGATGATGTCGCCTTTAACGGCGATGCGTTTGATAGCTTTGAATTTCATTGGCAAACCAGCATCGATGAGAAAAAATCCCGTCGCACAACCGATAATTATGTTCCGACAGGCACTTTTGTTACCGCCGTAGTGACAGGCGGCGCTGATGCTAACGCCGGCGTTTCAGGTCAAGGGGATACCTCTCCAATTGTCTTTCAGACCGTCAATCAAGGTATTTTACCTAACGGTAAAAAGTCTAAGCTGGGC
>NZ_JAPPTO010000113.1:0-452 GCF_027587135.1 Vibrio sp. MM46 | reverse complement strand
ACCGATGAACTGAGACAGAACATCATTATTGTATTAAACCAAGGTAATCACGATTTAAACCCAAATAACATTGAGAAAATCATCGAGAACTTTAATGGAAGAGACATCCAATTCATGTCAGATGATAATCTCAAAGAGGAAATCAAACAGTGCCTTGATAAACTAGAGCGAGATAACAGCGCGCACAATATTGAATTAAACGAGTCACACACTTCTCATCAAGAGAGCGAATTAGACACCCTCAACTATAATGAGAAAAAAGAAAACGACAGCCAATCACTTGAACACTTTGAGCCGAAAGAATATACACCTCAGCAAGAGATGGACTTTAACCATACGGAGAAAGAAAGTGATTGGGAGGACAGAGAAATCGACAGAGATTTAGAACGATAAAAAAGGGTAGCCAGTGGCTACCCTTTTTTTTCGCCTGAAAGATAGGCATCCACTTTTTT
>NZ_JAPPTO010000112.1:0-487 GCF_027587135.1 Vibrio sp. MM46 | reverse complement strand
TTTGTTGAACACATCGCCATACATGCCGTCAGTGCAGAACTTTTTCAGTTGCACGGCTATGTCTTTGATGCGTCGATCGCTCTCTTCTCCGGCAATCTCAATCAGCGCATCTCTGACATCATCCACGAGTGCTTGGTTGCCCTTGCGCTCCCATGCGGTCACGATGGCATCGCCTAACACACTTTGTTGAAATGCGGTCAGGGGTGTGTAAGGCGAAGCGATGGTCGCAAACAGAGCCGTGATGTTATCGAGCGCTTCCATCATTGGGTCTACAGGCTTGCCTTCGTCGTCCACAAACTCAAAGTCAGCGTCCTGCATGGCGCCAAGATGGGTGAACGGGTTTAAGAAGATATTGGCGTGCGTCATGTAAGTGCCACCAAGGCTCAGGGTGATTTTTTTATAGCTGACACCTTTGTCGAGTATCCACACTTTACCGCCCATGGCGTAGACGGTTTTGGCTATCTCCTGAACTAAGAAACTCTTACCT
>NZ_JAPPTO010000111.1:0-487 GCF_027587135.1 Vibrio sp. MM46 | reverse complement strand
TGGTAAGAGTTTCTTAGTTCAGGAGATAGCCAAAACCGTCTACGCCATGGGCGGTAAAGTGTGGATACTCGACAAAGGTGTCAGCTATAAAAAAATCACCCTGAGCCTTGGTGGCACTTATATGACGCACGCCAATATCTTCTTAAACCCGTTCACCCATCTTGGCGCCATGCAGGACGCTGACTTTGAGTTTGTGGACGACGAAGGCAAGCCAGTAGACCCAATGATGGAAGCGCTCGATAACATCACGGCTCTGTTTGCGACCATCGCTTCGCCTTACACACCACTGACCGCATTTCAGCAAAGTGTGTTAGGCGATGCCATCGTGACCGCATGGGAGCGCAAGGGCAACCAAGCACTCGTGGATGATGTCAGAGATGCGCTGATTGAGATTGCCGGAGAAGAGAGCGATCGACGCATCAAAGATATTGCCGTGCAGCTGAAAAAGTTCTGCACTGACGGCATGTATGGCGACGTGTTCAACAAG
>NZ_JAPPTO010000110.1:0-496 GCF_027587135.1 Vibrio sp. MM46 | reverse complement strand
GCCACCGTCTAGGACGAAGTAACCGTCAGCGTTGTTTTCTAGCTGGACGGTAAGCTCATCTGCTGGCGTATCTGTATCAGCAACAACGAGTGTTGCCACTACGGTATCGGTAGATACCGCATCTTCAGTCACGCTATCAACCGCTTTGACATCAATGGTCGGTGCATCATTCACACGAACGACATCAAGAGAATCCGTGTCTGTCGCTTTTGGATTCACGCCGTCAGATACCGACGCTGTGACACTCAGGCTATTCAAGTCTAGCTGGTCATTATTAACCGCTTCGACACCTTTGTCGGTCAACTTAACTTGATCACCGTCTAGGACGAAATAGCCATCAGCGTTGTTTTCTAGCTGAACAGTAAGCTCATCTGCTGGCGTATCTGTATCAGCAACAACGAGTGTTGCCACTACGGTATCGGTAGATACCGAATCTTCAGTCACGCTATCAACCGCGGTAACGTCGATAGTCGGTGCGTCGTTTACGCGAACCACG
>NZ_JAPPTO010000011.1:0-205300 GCF_027587135.1 Vibrio sp. MM46 | reverse complement strand
TAGAAACCCAGTCTTCGGACTGGGTTTCGTCGTTTTCGAGCAGGATAATTTTCCTGCCGAGTGCGCAAGTCCAGCTAGGCATCTCTGTAGTTTTGCCACTTATTTAGAAAAACACCCTTTGGATTGGGCTGATGTCCTCAGAGCCCAGTGCCTGCAGCATAGCGAACTCTGTGGGATAAAGGTCTTATTTATCTTTTATCATTGGCTATTTTCTCAGCCTTAAAACTCCCTAAACGTAAGTGCTTACTTACTCTCATCGTTTTTCTAGTACTATCTTTGTTATATGAACAGTGACGTTGCGCTCTTTAGTGCTGATCTAGATTTTATGTTCAAAATTAACTGTAACTAAAAAGCCCGTTACTTGTGTAACGGGCTTCGAATACTTATTTGAATGATGTATGCCTACAGGGAGATATATTTACTTTCTGCTACTTCCCATAGTGCTTTAACCAAAGGGTTTTCCAGCTGGCTTCTAATGCAGCAAACACCGAGCTCGAATGGTTTGATAGGCAAAACTTTAAGCCTATTTATCTTCTCTCTTACAGGGCTGTTGTTGATTACCACATCCGGTGCAATACCGACTCCGCAGCCCAAGGCCACCATACTGACAATGGCTTCATGTCCTGCCACCTGTGCGTAGATATTTGGTTTAATCTTCATTTGCTTAAACCAAACATTCGCTCTTTCTCTCGCTGTGCCTGCTTCTGGGAGAATAAAAGGTATTGTTGACCAATCCGGATTTTCTTTCTGTAGTTCTTCTGCAAAGCTGCTGACTCCAACTGGTGCTATCACCGATAGGGGAATCTCACTGATTGGTTCAAAGGAGACTTTAGCTGGTAGTTGATCGGGTTTTGCAGAGATCGCGATATCAGCCTCATCCGCCAATATTTTATCGATGGCTTGTGCTGGATCGCCGGTAGAGAGTTTGAATTCAATAAATGGATGCTGAATGCGGAATTCGGAAATAAGCTCTGGGAGATGGCTATAACTTGCCGTTACCGAGCAAAATAAACGTATCTCCCCTTTTAACTCGTCTTCCGTTCCTTTGACGTAACTTTGGTATTGCTGCCATTCCCCTAAGATCTTTAGTGCAACAGGTAATAGCTTCTTTCCTTGAACCGTTAATTCGACACTTCGGTTATCACGCAAGAACAGCTGTTGATGCGTTTCTTCTTCCAATTTCTGGATCTGCCGGCTTAGTGCAGAAGGGCTGATATGCATTGCCGCCGCTGTCTTAGCGAAGCTCTTACTATCACATAGATGAATGAATAACTGCAGGCTTTTGATGTTCATTAAATCTTCACTTCCATGTTGCATTAATTGCAATAAGTAATTGTGAATATATCACTTTCAGCAACAGAATGTCTGTTTTAGTATGAACTCATTCGGTAACACAAGTACCGACCTCTATGGAAGAATGTTAAGGAGCACCCAGATGGCTAACTATTTCAATACCCTAAACTTGCGTGAGCAATTGGACCAACTTGGTCGTTGTCGCTTTATGGACCGCGAAGAATTCGCATCAGAAGCAGATTACCTAAAAGGTAAGAAAGTGGTCATCGTAGGTTGTGGTGCTCAAGGTCTTAACCAAGGTCTAAACATGCGCGATTCTGGTCTAGACGTTGCTTATGCGCTTCGCCAAGCGGCAATTGATGAGCAACGCCAGTCATTCAAAAACGCAAAAGACAACGGCTTTGAAGTGGGTAGCTACGAAACGCTAATTCCACAAGCTGACCTAGTCGTAAACCTTACTCCAGATAAGCAACACACAAACGTTGTTGAGACGGTAATGCCGTTGATGAAAGAAGGCGCAGCACTAGGCTACTCACACGGTTTCAACGTTGTTGAAGAAGGCATGCAAATCCGTAAAGACCTCACGGTAGTAATGGTTGCGCCTAAATGTCCGGGTACGGAAGTTCGTGAAGAATACAAGCGTGGCTTCGGTGTACCGACTCTTATCGCTGTTCACCCTGAGAACGACCCTAAAGGTGAAGGTTGGGATATCGCGAAAGCTTGGGCAGCAGCAACAGGTGGTCACCGTGCCGGCTGTCTAGAGTCTTCTTTTGTTGCTGAGGTGAAATCCGACCTAATGGGTGAGCAAACTATCCTTTGCGGCATGCTACAGGCTGGTTCTATCGTATGTTACGAGAAGATGATTGCTGATGGTATCGATCCAGGCTACGCAGGTAAGCTTCTTCAATACGGTTGGGAAACCATCACTGAAGCACTGAAGTTTGGTGGTATCACTCACATGATGGATCGTCTATCAAACCCAGCAAAAG
The DNA here is from genome assembly GCF_027587135.1 of Vibrio sp. MM46. Lineage (NCBI taxonomy): Bacteria > Pseudomonadati > Pseudomonadota > Gammaproteobacteria > Vibrionales > Vibrionaceae > Vibrio > Vibrio sp. MM46. The sequence continues at coordinate 203,018 of NZ_JAPPTO010000011.1, read as the reverse complement.
TAAAAGCATTTGAGCTTTCTGAAGAGCTAAAAGAGCTGATGCGTCCGCTATACAACAAGCACATGGATGACATCATCACAGGTCACTTCTCTAGCACAATGATGGCTGACTGGGCAAACGACGATGCAAACTTACTAGGCTGGCGTGCAGAAACGGGTGAAACTGCTTTCGAAAACTACCCAGAAACTGACGTAGAAATCTCTGAGCAAGAGTACTTCGACAACGGTATCCTGATGGTTGCTATGGTTCGTGCTGGTGTTGAGCTAGCGTTCGAAGCAATGACAGCATCTGGCATTATCGATGAGTCTGCTTACTACGAGTCTCTACACGAGCTACCGCTGATCGCGAACACTATCGCACGTAAGCGTTTATACGAGATGAACGTGGTTATCTCAGACACTGCGGAATACGGTAACTACCTGTTCGCTAACGTAGCAACACCGCTTCTACGTGAGAAGTTTATGCCAGCAGTAAATACTGACGTAATTGGTAAGGGTCTAGGTGAAACTTCTAACCAAGTAGATAACGCGACTCTTATCGCTGTAAATGATGCTATCCGTAACCACCCAGTGGAGTACATTGGTGAAGAACTACGTGGGTATATGACTGATATGAAGAACATCGCTGTAGGCGGCTAATTACTTGCCTTAAGGTTCCATTTCGGTGTCGAAGGTGCTCATTTACTATCGTAAACTCCGCGCCTTCTCCTAGAAATGAAACCTTAATTCAGCGCAATTCGTTTAAGGGACTAAAGCTCTTAGCTTCGAATATACAATCTGCGTAATTGCATTAAAGCAAAGCAGGAAGAACTCCGGACAGACTGGGGTCAATAAATACAACATAAAACACAACATCTAATTAAAAGGCTTGGTCGCCGTTGACCAAGCCTTTTTTGTTTTTATAAAGGTGAATTTTGTCCTTAAGAAGGCAAAATAGAAGCGAATCCTGAATCTCGAATCCTGAATCCCAATAAACAAAAAGGGCTGATGTTCTCACATCAACCCTTATAATTTTCTTGTCGCTTTTCGCTTATTTATCAGCGAGCTTTTCTTCAAGCTCTGCTAATTTCTTTTCCATTTCTGTCAGCTTTTGACGAGTACGCAGCAGAACTTGAGTTTGTACGTCGAATTCTTCGCGGCTAACTACGTCTAGCTTGTTTAGCTGACCTTGGATTACTTGGCGAACTTTTTGATCAACATCCGCGCCTAGTTCTTTTACTGGCTGTGGCATTGATTCGTGAATTTGTTTAGCGATTTGCTCTAATTTCTTTGGGTCAAACATAGTGGCTAAAACTCCTTTTGATTTGCCCACATTCTATGTAAATGATACGGGAAAGTCGCCATTTAGATGGTAAAAAAGAGAGCAGCAATAAAAAAGGTCACCGAAGTGACCTTTTTCTTAGTGCTTTACGCTTACTTATTATCTGCTAATTCGCGATGAGCAGCTTTTGCTTCATCCACTCGAGCTAGCTTTTCTAAGTCTTTGTCTTCAACAAATACTGGCAGTGGCTTATGTTTCTCAGCTAGGTAGCTGTAAATCACAGGCAGTACGAATAGCGTAAACAGTGTACCGATTGCTAGACCGGCAACGATTACGATACCGATACTGAAACGCTGAGCTGCACCTGCGCCTGTTGCGTACATCAGTGGGATCAGACCTGCAATCATCGCCGCTGTTGTCATCAGGATTGGACGTAGACGAACTTTCGCCGCTTCCATTACCGCATCGATACGAGACAGTTTGTTGTGTAACTGCTCTTCTTTCGCTACTTCACAGATCAGGATACCGTGCTTGGTGATCAGACCAACTAGAGTAATCAAACCAACCTGCGAGTAGATGTTCATCGATGCCGTACCCCACGCCAGAGCAATCAATGCACCACATACCGCTAGCGGCACCGATACCATGATTACGATTGGATCGCGGATAGATTCAAACTGAATCGCCAGTACTAGGAAGATGATCGCCAGTGCTAAACCGAATGTTGCGTATAGTGCGCTACCTTCCGTTACAAACTGACGAGCTTCACCCATATAGTCATGGTTGTAGCCTGATGGCAGTTTGTTTTGTGCTACGTCTTCGAACCAGTTGATCGCATCACCCATTGCTACGCCTGGAGCAGGTACTGCACCAACCGTTGCTGAGTTTAGCTGGTTGAAGTGAGGCAGTGAGCGAGGCTCTGCAACAACATCAATCGTGATTAAGCTTCCTAGTGGTACCGCTTTACCGTCAACCGAACGCACGTAGTAGTTCTTCATCGACTCTGGGTTTAGACGCCATTTACGTTCAACCTGAGGGATAACCTCGTATGAACGACCATTTAGGTCGATACGGTTTACGTAACCGTCCGCCATCATAGTACTTAGCGTTACACCGATGTCTTGCATGGTCACACCGTAGGCACCGGCTTTGTCTTTGTCGATGCTGATCTTCATCGTTGCTGAATCGTAATTTAGATCCAGATCCGAGTAAACGAACATTGGACTGGTAGACACATCAGCTAGGATATCGCTTGCGATAGTAAACAAGCTCTCGAAGCTGTTTGGTGTGGTGATAACGAACTGAATTGGCAGACCTGAACCGGCACCAGGAAGCTCTGGCATCTGGAATGCGGTAACTGACATACCTGGTACGTGAGCGACTAGTTCACCTACACGTTTGGTAATATCAGCTTGACTCGCTTCACGCTCACTCCAAGGTTTAAGAGTTGCTAGACCGAACGCTTGGTTTGAGTTTGGTACACCGTTAAACACCTGAGCGTATTCTACTTCTGGCTGATCAGACAGAATCTTGTTCACGTCATTCATGGTGTGTTCGATGTAGTCCAAGTTCGCATTCGAAGGTGCTGTACCCATTAGTACCACTACGCCTTTATCTTCTGAAGGAGCCAATTCACTTGGAATAAACTTAAACAGAATTGGTAGCGTTGCGAACACGATGATCGCGAAAGCAATGATCACTGGGCGATGCGCCATAACAGCGGTCAGCATTTTCTCGTAGCGGTTGGTCATGCCATCCAATACGTGATGTACTTTTTGCTCAAACTTGCTTGGCTCTTCATTTGCCTTAAGCATTTTTGAACACATCATCGGCGACAGAGTCAGAGCGATGATACCAGACACAAATACCGCGCCAGCTAGGGTTAATGCGAACTCTTTAAATAGCGAGCCCGTGATACCGCCCATTAGTGCGATCGGCGCGTATACCGCACCTAGTGTCAGTGTCATTGCAATTACTGGCACAGCGATTTCACGAGTACCAATGATAGCTGCACGGAACGGCGATTCCCCTTCTTTGATGTGACGGTCGACGTTCTCAAGAACCACGATCGCGTCATCCACCACCAGACCGATGGCGAGTACCATTGCCAGAAGTGTCATCAAGTTCCACGAGAAGCCCATCGCCTGCATTACCATCGCAACACCAATCAATGATAGTGGGATAGTAACGATAGGGATGATTACCGCACGGAATGAACCAAGGAATAGAGTGATTACCACAAGTACGATAACTGCCGCTTCAAGAATGGTTTTCACAACTTCGTGAATAGATTCGTTGATGGCGATAGTTGAGTCGTACATCACGTTCATTTTGATGTTGCTTGGCAAGTTACGCTCTAATTGAGGTAAAAGTTTCAGCACATCTGCCGCGATGTTGATTGGGTTAGCACTTGGTGCCGCGTTGATCGCTGCAACTACAGCCTCTTGACCGTTCGCACTTGCGCGGTAAACGTCGTGGCTCTTCTCTAAGGTCACTTTCGCAATGTCGCCAAGACGAATGACGTCACCTTCACCAGTTTTAACAACCAGCGCTTCGAGTTCAGCAACGTTGGATACTTGAGTATCTGCGCTACCGTTGTAAAGTACGAATTCACCTGTCGCCTGACCGGTTGCCGACTGATAGTTGTTGGCGTTTAGTACCGTCATCACGTCGGTTGCTGTCAGCTTAAGTGCGCCCATTTTCGCTGGATCTAGCCATACGCGTAGCGCGTATTTCATACCACCGTATAGGTCAACTTTCGATACACCATTTACCGTAAATAGCTGCGGGTTGATTACACGCTCAAGATAGTCGGTGATCTGGCTAGAAGACAACTCGTCACTGGTGAAACCGATGTACAGTACCGCGGTAGTCGAGCCAGTCGACATCGTTACTGTTGGGTCTTCCGCTTCTTTTGGAAGCTGTGAGCGAACGGAGTTGGTTTTTGCCAGAATGTCAGACAGCGCCGCATTCGGGTCGGTGTTCAACTTCATGTTTACGGTAATGGTAGACGTACCAAGCACCGAGGATGAAGTCATATAGTCGATATTATCGGCCTGCGCTACCGCTTGCTCCAAAGGCTGGGTAATAAAGCCTTGGATCAGGTCGGCACTCGCACCGTAATAACTGGTGGTTACAGTAACCACCGTGTTTGTCATTTCAGGGTATTCACGAACTTGCATCTTGAATACGGCTTGCAAACCAAGCAACGCAATCAAAAAGCTGATCGATACCGCTAAAACTGGACGTTTAATAAAAACATCAGTAAAGCGCATGATGCCTCCAATTAAAGCATTGGTGTTTCAGCAGGTGGTGTCAGTGCTGCATCTTCAACAATAGTCACTTTCGCGTGGTTACTTAGACGGATTTGACCCGATGTGACCACGACGTCACCTGGTTTCACGCCTTCTAGGATATGCGCGATGTCTTTAGTACGCTCACCCACTTTCACAACGTGCTGTTTAACGCGTTTTTCACCGTCTTCTTCAGTCACGATGTAGACGTTGTCGCCGTAAAGCGTAAACGTGATAGCCGTTTGTGGCAGCGTTACTTGGTTCTCTAGCTTAGGCAGAATGATGTTTGCACGCGCGAACATACCGCTGCGAAGTTTGCCATCGCTGTTAGGAATGTCGGCTTGAACTTGGATCAGACCACTTTGAACGTTAACTGCTGGTTCAATCGCTGAGATAGAACCTTTGAAAGGCTTATCAGGGTAAGCATCAACAAAGATGTCCACTTCTTGGTCTAGCATGATGCGAGATATGTCTGTTTGTGGAACAGTGAAACGTAGACGCATCACGCTGGTGTCTTCAAGACGAACGATATCGGTACCTGCTTGTAGGTACTGACCAAGATAAACATTACGAATACCAACCACGCCAGCAAAAGGCGCTTTGATTTCACGGCGGTCAATGGTCGCTTTCAAGCTTTCGATGTCCGCTTTAAGTGAGAAGTAGTTTGCTTCAGCTTCGTCGTATGCTTCTTTAGAGATAGAGCCTTTTTTGAAAAGACCTTGGTAGCGTTTGTACTTAGCTTGAGCTGCTGGCAGTTTTGCTTGTGAGCTCTTAAGGTTTGCTTTTTCTACCTCAGAGTCCAGAAGAACCAAAGGTTGCCCTTCTTCAACTTGAGTACCAGAGTCGAAAGAGATCTTATCGATCACGCCGCTGGTTTCGTTCGCAACAGTGACACCTTGGTTAGGTTCAATGAAGCCGATTGCCTCGATAACAGGAACCCAATCAACCGCTTTTACTTCAGTTACGGTTACTGGGAATTCTGGTTCCGGACGATTCGCCATGTATTCAGCAATTTTCTGTTGCTTGAATAAATTGAAACCTATCACGCTCCCGAATAGGAGAATCGCGATAAGCAACATAAAGAAAGTCCACTTTTTCATTCTATTAAGAACTCCAAGTTAGTGTTTAATAATTGCATCCCAGCTAGCTTCAACGGCTGCTTCCAGCGCGTCTTCATCCAACTGATAAAATCCCAAAGCATGTTTTCTAGCAAGCGCAACACTAGCTTCGAAACTCAACCCTGAAAGAATCTCGTTATCTAGGAGTTTGAATACCCCTTCCGCCTTACCTTGATCGAAAAGACGATCTACTTGGGCAAACATTTGCCTTTCAAGTTCCCGAGTTCCTTTACGATTTGTACAAGGTAGTGATTCATATTGGACACGGTTGCTTAAGGTGTCTAAATTTGAACCAGCAAGGTGCCAAATATTGAGCCACATGGTGCGGTAACGCTCTTTCAGAGGCATATCGTCATGAACATCCGCTTGAACGGCGTCCGCAATACGTTTGGTAACAGTAAGGCGAACCTCTTCCAAAAGATGTTCTTTATCTGAGAAATATCGGTAAATCGTGCCCGCTGCGACACCTGCTTCAGTTGCGAGCTTTTGCATGGAAAGACCATGAAAGCCCGACTCAGCGATTAAGCGTTCGGCAGCTGCAATGATTTGCTCGTATTTATCTCCAGTAGTGTTATTGGTCATAACCCCACCACCCAATGAATGAACGTTCATTCATTATAGCGTAAAGAGTGGTCGCTTATGCAACAAAATGTTGCAACTCTCTGTGTAAAAATTACGTGAAAATGACCGTAGCTTTCACACACTCACCCCTTTATCATAGGCGCCACTATTTCCACCCGCAGAGAATTTTTATGAAGCTGAACCCAAGACAAGACGAAGCCGTTAAGTACGTATCAGGCCCATGCTTGGTACTTGCGGGTGCTGGCTCGGGTAAAACTCGTGTAATTACCAATAAAATTGCTTATTTGGTTCAGCAGTGTGGCTACAAGGCGCGTAATATTGCTGCGGTGACCTTTACCAACAAAGCTGCACGTGAGATGAAAGAGCGTGTAGGGCAGACATTAGGCAAAGCTGAATCGAAAGGCTTGATGGTCTCGACGTTCCATACCTTGGGGCTAAACATCATCAAGCGCGAGTACAAGCACCTTGGTTTGAAAGCGGGCTTTTCTTTATTTGATGATCAAGATCAGCTAGCGCTGCTTAAAGAGCTGACAGAAAAGCAGCTAGATGGCGACAAAGATCTGCTGCGTCAGTTGCTAAGTTGTATTTCCAACTGGAAGAACGACATGCTGACGCCGGAGCAAGCCAAAGCGTTGGCTCAAGGTGAGCAACAACAGCTCTTTGCATTCTGCTTTGAGATGTACCAAAAGCAGATGAAAGCATACAACGCGCTTGATTTTGACGATTTGATTTCTTTACCGGTACAACTGTTACGCAATAACCAAGAAGTACGTCAGCGTTGGCAAAACCGCATTCGTTACTTATTGGTGGATGAGTATCAAGACACCAACACCAGCCAATACGATTTGGTGAAGTTAATCGTTGGTGAGCGCGGTCGTTTGACCGTAGTAGGTGACGATGACCAGTCTATTTATTCATGGCGTGGTGCTAAGCCGCAGAACCTTGTGTTACTTGGTGAAGACTATCCTAACCTGCGTTTGATCAAGTTGGAGCAAAACTACCGTTCGACGAGTCGCATTCTGCGCGCAGCTAACATCTTGATTGCGAATAACCCGCACGTGTATGAGAAATCGCTGTTCTCGGAAATTCCTGACGGTGAAAAACTCAAAGTGTTGCTGGCGAAGAATGAAGAGCACGAAGCGGAGCGCGTAACGGGTGAGTTGATTGCGCACAAGTTCCTAAACCGCACCGAATATAAAGATTATGCGATTCTATATCGAGGTAATCACCAATCGCGTTTGATTGAAAAATCACTGATGCAAAACCGCGTGCCATACAAGCTATCTGGCGGCACATCGTTCTTTGCTCGTGCCGAGATTAAAGACATCATGGCTTACCTGCGCGTGTTGGTGAACCCAGATGATGACAACGCGTTCCTACGTATCGTGAATACACCGCGTCGTGAAATCGGTCCGGTCACACTAGAGAAGTTAGGCAGCTATGCCAACATGCGTGGTAAAAGTCTGTTTGAAGTCAGCTTTGAAATGGGATTGGAGCAGCACCTTACAGGCCGAGGTTTGGAAAACCTGCGTCGTTTTACACAGTGGTTAGTTGCGATTGCCGATCAAGCAGAGCGTGGTGATACCGTTGAAGCGGTACGTTCACTTGTACGTGATATTCATTATGAAGACTGGCTGTATGAAACGTCAGCAAGCCCGAAAGCGGCGGAAATGCGCATGAAGAACGTTTCTGATCTTTACTCGTGGATTGTTGCTGACTTAGAAGGTGATAACTACGACCAAGAAGAAAAGACGTTAAAAGAGGTGGTTCAGCGTCTTACTCTGCGCGACATGATGGAACGTGGTGAGGAAGATGAAGACAGTGATGCGGTGCAATTGATGACACTACATGCGTCGAAAGGCCTCGAGTTCCCATTTGTTTACTTGATTGGTTCGGAAGAGGGTATTTTGCCACACCAAACCAGTATTGATGAAGACAACGTCGAAGAAGAGCGTCGATTGATGTACGTAGGTATTACGCGTGCACAGCGCGAGCTGACTTTTACCATGTGTAAAGAGCGCCGACAGTTTGGTGAATTGATCAAGCCGACCCAAAGCCGTTTTCTCGATGAGCTGCCATTTGATGACGTTGAATGGGAAGCAAACAAAAAGCCAGTATCAGCGGAAGAGCGTATGGCGAAAGGTCAGGCACATATTGCCAATATCCGTGCAATGTTTAAAAAGTAGTCACGGACGGTTCTAATTTGTCAAAAATAAAAAGGCTTGCCACGCGGCAAGCCTTTTTCATTGATGTCTTTATTATAGACCTTCAATCATGTGGTCGATGGCTGCGATGATTTCGTCATCAGAACAGTCCATACACGTACCTTTAGCTGGCATCGCGTTGAAGCCTTGGATTGCGTGGTTGGTCAGTACGTCTTTGCCTTGTGCAATACGAGGTGCCCAATCGCCAGCATCACCAGTTTTTGGTGCACCGTTCACGCCAGATGAGTGACAAGCAATACAGAAGGTACCGTAAACTGCCGCGCCATCACGTGGACCAGTTGGTTCTGCTTTTACTGGTTCCGCACCTGCAAGGTAAACATCACCGACAGGTTTGATGCGTTCTGCGATCGCATCGTATTCAGTTTGGCTGATGTCAGAAGCTAAAGCTGCCGTAGAGAAAGTTAAGGCAGCGAACAAAACGCTAATCATTCGTCGAGACATATCCATTAAACCCACTTCACATTCCGAGGTAAGTGACTTACCTATTTATATAGTTAGAGTATTTAGAGCTGTTGGATAAAGTTTTAGGTGATTGCTTCTATAGTGAGCAAAAAACCTTATCTAACAGTCTAGAGTGATTGAACAACCAAGTTGCAGCTGTTAAATCAATGTAAATAATGGGTGATTATATCCCGATAACTTGTTGCAATAAACAACAAGTTATCCATGACAGGGCGTGAATCACATCAAAAATTCACTTTAAAGGCAGATAACTGTCGAAAAAGAGACCAAACGAGAAAAAAAGTAAAAAAAGTACTAGACGGCATAGTGTGATATCCGTATTATTCCTCTCCGCCGATGGGGCATGCGCCCGTAGCTCAGTTGGATAGAGCGTTGGCCTCCGGAGCCAAAGGTCGAAGGTTCGAATCCTTTCGGGCGTGCCATTCCGGAATACAAATTAAAGGCACGAACAATAGTGGTGGCTATAGCTCAGTTGGTAGAGCCCTGGATTGTGATTCCGGTGGTCGCGAGTTCGAATCTCGTTAGCCACCCCATTATTTCGGTAACTCATTAAATTAGTGAAGTTTCCAGTTTTGATTCAAATATCCCAAGAGTTGAAACAAAATTTGTCGGTGAATAGCGCAGCTTGGTAGCGCATCTGGTTTGGGACCAGAGGGTCGGGGGTTCGAATCCCTCTTCACCGACCACTATTTAGTTTATGGCTATAATAGAGCGGTAAACAGCAAAATTGATGGTGGCTATAGCTCAGTTGGTAGAGCCCTGGATTGTGATTCCGGTGGTCGCGAGTTCGAATCTCGTTAGCCACCCCATTAATTTAGGTGACTTCTTAGTTGAAGTATCCTGTCTGATTTGAGAGAATCAGCAAATACAGTTCGGTGAATAGCGCAGCTTGGTAGCGCATCTGGTTTGGGACCAGAGGGTCGGGGGTTCGAATCCCTCTTCACCGACCACTATTAGAAAGCCTGCTTTTTAGCAGGCTTTCGTCGTTTTAGAGCTTATGATCTCGCTTGGACTAGATGAGTCGGCAATATTTCAATGGATTTGAACCCATATGGGGTTCGCCTGAAGTTAGAATATGGCTCTTCATCGACCGCTATTTAAAGCCTCAGTCGAAAGACTGGGGCTTTTTTGTATTTCTCACCCTAAAAAATCTGCATTCCATTTCAATATCAGTAAACATGTACAGCTCTGGAAGGTTTTGGTCACCTATGATCTAAATGCGATTCGAGCTGATAAAAGAAACCCCAGCACGTTGGCTGGGGTTTTGTGTTTCTTGAATTAAGCGCTTTACTGAGCAAGCGTTTTTAGGATTTCATTCAGCTCAACCGTCTCTCGCACTTGATAGTTGGGTTTGATATCGGTTGTATTTTCCGTACCTGTTGCGTTTACCCACACGCTCAGAATACCCATATTGTTGGCACCCGCAATGTCTGCTGGTAGAGAGTCGCCAATATGAATCACTTCTTCTGGCTTTGCATCCACAAGGTTGAGTGCTTTGCGGAAAATGCTGGCTGCTGGCTTCTCTTCTGGCTCTTCCCCACCGACGATAATGTGATCAACCCATTCGCTCATTTGTGTTGCTTTGAGTTTTGGGTGCTGTGAGAAGATTGGACCGTTAGTGATCACCACTAATTTGTAGTGTTGACGTAGCTCGGTCAGCATCTCTTTTACGCCTGGGAAGAAGTCAAAAGCCCCCATGCGAGCCGAGTCAAAATAGCTCTGCGCCTGTTGAGCCTTTTCTGTATCAATCTCTATACTTTGCTCTGCCAAGATGGTCTGAATTAAACCGCAGCGGAAGGCATTTTCATCTGGCAGTAGAGCAATAAGTTGAGGAAATTCGTTATTGAGCTTTTTGTATACGCCTTGCAAGTAGCGCTGAACAAAAGCAGTTGAATCGGCGACTTGCGGGTAAGTTTGAGCAATCCAAGCAGCAAATTCTTCTCCTGCCACTTTATCGGCTTGAGATGTGCCGCATAACGTTTCGTCCATATCAAAAAATATCGCTTTAAGCACAGGGGCTCCTTCATTCACTACTCGATGTTGGAGCTTGATTATCGCTGATCTCACTCAAAATGACAGTGGAAAGCGTAAAACTGATGGCTGAACTTCTCTTTTCCCCCACCAAAGCTCCCAGTTCGGAGAGTGTTTTAAATCCATAGAAAATTAGCTTAATCACAAAATCGCATAACAGACGCATAACTTGGGGTAGGTGACAGATTTCATTTGTTTTGCTGAACTGCTCACGTTTTCGCCTCTGTTTACTAGAGTGAATTTTGGCTTTTTATGTATGCAGACTATTTTGTTAGTAACATTTTATGTCGAAATATCCCAATAAGAACGGAATATTGTTTGGTTAATGTTAATAATGACGCGTGAATAATAGGGATACTATCAATAGTGACTTTATGCGTAATTTTAGAGCATTTTTCTGTTTTTATTGGTGCGTATCGCACAAAAATGGGGTGTTATGAAAATGGTTAAATACTTGTTAATGCATTTCTATTCGCTCATTGTGCGTGTAAATAATGTTTTTTCGGCGGAATATACTTTAATTGTTGCTTTTTTGTGTAATTTTTGCCAAATTGTCTCCGCATTAAGATTTCAGAGTATTATTCTGAATTTGAACGGATTCATTCAGGTGATGAATGGCGCTTTTATTGCGCGATTCGATACCACAGACAAGGCAGTAGAGGTCTGAAATGTCACTATTAGAGGTGAAAAACCTTCGTATTGAATATCCATCCCGTCACGGTGTCCATGCGGCCGTGAAATCGCTTTCTTTTCATATCGATCGTGGCGAAATTGTGGGTGTTGTTGGCGAATCAGGTGCGGGTAAATCCACCGTTGGTAACGCCGTTATTGATTTGCTTAGTCCTCCGGGACGTGTTGCTAGTGGCGACGTGTACCTTGATGGGGAGAAAATTTCTGGTTTAACACCGGAAGCGATGCGTAAGGTTCGCGGCTCTAAGATTGGCTTTATCTTCCAAGATCCAATGACCTCACTTAACCCTCTATTTACGGTTGAGCAGCAATTGAAAGAGACCATTCACGCCAACATGAAGGTGTCGGATGAAGAGGCGTATCAACGTGCGCTTTCTCTAATGCAGCAGGTTGGCATTCCTCAACCTGAAAACCGTCTTAAGCAGTATCCGCATCAATTTTCTGGCGGTATGCGTCAGCGTGTGGTTATTGCTATCGCTTTGGCTGGTGAGCCAGACCTGATCATTGCCGATGAGCCAACGACAGCGCTCGATGTATCTATTCAAGACCAAATCCTAAACCTTATCCGCGAACTGTGTATCAAGAACAACGTAGGTTGTATGTTGGTTACGCACGACATGGGCGTGGTTTCAAACGTGACTGACCGTGTGGCGGTTATGTACCGTGGCGATTTGGTGGAGTTTGGTCCTACAGCTAAGGTATTGGGCGACCCTGATCACCCATATACGCGCAGCTTGATTTCTGCCGTTCCGCGTTCTGATGTAAAGCTCGATCGTTTCCCATTGGTGAGCTACATCGAAGAAGCGACAGAGTTACAAGAGCTAGACATTAAGAATCACTGGTTGGGTCAAAGCCAAGACCAACGTGAGTACACAGGTCCTTTATTGGATGTGAAGAACGTTAACCTGCGTTTTGTAACCAAAGATTCATTGTTTGAAAGCCGCCGTGAATACGTGCAAGCATCAAACAATGTTAGCTTTGAAGTGCATGAAGGTGAGACGTTTGGTTTGGTGGGTGAATCTGGTTCAGGTAAATCGACCATCGCACGTGTGATTGCTGGTTTGTATGAACCAAACTCAGGTCAAGTAAGCTTTGAAGGCATTGACCTGACGGCGCTTAAATCGGAAAAAGCACGCCGCCCATTGCGTCGTCAGATGCAGATGGTTTTCCAAAACCCATATACCTCAATGAACCCGCGAATGAAGATTTTTGACATCATCGCGGAGCCAATTCGTTTCCATAAGCTAACGAAAAATGAAGCGGAAACGCGCCAGATTGTGAATGACCTACTTGATCACGTAGGTTTAGGCAAAATGGCAGGTGTGAAATACCCTCATGAATTCTCCGGTGGTCAGCGTCAGCGTATCTCAATTGCGCGTGCGCTGGCGACCCGCCCTCGATTACTGATTTGTGATGAACCAACATCTGCGTTGGATGTATCGGTACAGGCACAAATTCTAAACTTGCTGAAAGATCTGCAAAGTGAACTGAATCTCACCATGCTGTTTATTAGTCACGACTTACCGGTTATTCGTCAGATGTGTGACCGAGTAGGTGTGATGCAGATGGGTACGCTACTGGAAGTGGCTCCGACAGAGCAATTGTTTACTGCTCCTCAGCATGAATACAGTAAGAAACTGATTTCTCTGATGCCTGAATTCACAGGTTTGAGAGAAGAAATCAAAACGGCATAAACCAAGTTTTTCGCTTGGCTGACCATCAAGGTCAACAAACCTTAGTCATAACAAAGACGCAAACACAACAAGGGATTCGAATTCCCGCATGAAGGAGTTATGCAAATGAAAACCATGAAAAGCAAGTTAGCAGTGGCGCTAATGGCAGCAGGTCTAAGCTTTAACGCATTGGCAGCAGATATCAAAGTTGGCTATGCAGCTGACCCAGTATCTCTAGACCCGCACGAGCAGCTATCAGGTGGTACGCTGCAAATGTCACACATGGTATTTGACCCTCTAGTTCGTTTCACACAGGACATGGACTTTGAACCTCGCCTAGCGGAAAGCTGGGAGCGTATCAATGATACGACGGTTCGTTTCAAACTTCGCCAAGGCGTTAAGTTCCACTCAGGCAACGACATGACAGCGGATGACGTTGTGTGGACTTTCGAACGTCTACAAAGCTCTCCAGACTTCAAAGCTATCTTTGACCCGTACGAAAAAATCGTGAAAGTGGATGATTACACGGTTGATCTAGTGACTAAAGGGCCTTACCCGCTAGTGCTACAAACAGCAACGTACATCTTCCCAATGGACAGCAAGTTCTACACGGGTAAAACCGAAGATGGTAAAGACAAGTCTGAGCTAGTGAAGCATGGTAACTCATTTGCATCAACACACGTTTCTGGTACTGGTCCGTTTATCGTGACGGCTCGTGAGCAGGGCGTAAAAGTAGAATTCGAACGTTTCAAAGATTACTGGGATAAAGAGTCGAAAGGTAACGTAGACAAACTGACGTTACTTCCGATCAAAGAAGACGCGACTCGTGTTGCAGCACTGCTTTCTGGCGGTGTTGATATGATCCACCCAGTAGCGCCAAACGATCACAAACGTGTGAAAGACGCAAAAGGTATCGATCTAGTAACACTACCTGGTACGCGTATCATCACGTTCCAAATGAACCAAAGCAGCAACGAAGCACTGAAAGACGTTCGCGTGCGCCAAGCGATTGTTCACGCAATCAATAACGAAGGCATCGTGAAAAAAATCATGAAAGGCTTCGCAACAGCTGCTGGTCAGCAAAGCCCGGCAGGCTACGTTGGTCATGATGACAAGCTGGTTCCTCGCTACGATCTTAAGAAAGCAAAACAGCTGATGAAAGAAGCGGGTTACGAGAATGGCTTTACGCTAACGATGATTGCACCAAACAACCGCTATGTGAACGATGCGAAAGTGGCACAAGCGGCGGCGGCAATGCTGTCTAAGATCGGCATCAAGGTTGACCTGAAGACTATGCCTAAAGCGCAATACTGGCCTGAGTTCGACAAGTGTGCGGCAGACATGTTGATGATCGGTTGGCACTCAGATACAGAAGATTCAGCAAACTTCAACGAGTTCCTAACCATGACACGTAACGAAGAGACAGGTCGTGGTCAGTACAACTGTGGTCATTACTCTAACCCAGAAATGGACAAAGTGGTTGAAGCGGCAAACGTAGAAACGGATCCAGCTAAACGTGCAGAAATGCTGAAAGGCGTTGAAGCAACGTTGTACAACGACGCTGCATTCGTACCGCTACACTGGCAAAGTGAAGCCTGGGGCGCGAAGTCTAACGTGAAAGCTGCAGACATCGTTAACCCAATGGTAATGCCTTACTTCGGTGACCTAGTGGTTGAATAATCACGGTTAGTCGATGTTGAGGAGGGATGGATGTCCCTCCTCAACTCTACGTACTCGGCTCAGTTTTGTTTCAGTCGGACTGAGTTGTTTTTAGACTGAATTTTCTCTCTGAATAGAGATCTATGGATAGTTAAGGGGCAAGGAATGTTTTCGTTTCTGGTCAAGCGCCTGTTTCAGGCACTGATAGTGATGTTTGTGATCAGTTTGGTGGCGTTTGCCATTCAGGATAACCTGGGTGACCCGCTACGTGAGCTTGTAGGTCAGTCGGTTTCAGAAGCGGAGCGTCAAGCGCTGCGTGACGAACTGGGCCTGAACGATCCCTTTATCACAAAGTACACTCGCTTTGTGAGCAATGCGCTACAAGGTGATTTAGGTACGTCTTACTTCTTCAAGCGACCTGCAGTTGAGGTCATCCTCGATAAGCTGGTGGCTACATTAGAGCTCGTGTTTGGTGCGACGCTCATTATCATTGTTTTCTCTATACCGCTTGGGGTGTATTCCGCGATCCATCCGAAGAGTATTTTTACAAAATTCGTTATGGCGATGAGTAGTGTCGGCATCTCGATTCCGGTGTTCTTAACCGCAATCATGTTGATGTACGTCTTCTCCATAGAACTCGGTTGGCTACCTTCCTTTGGACGGGGTGAAACATCCAATATACTCGGATGGGAGTCTGGCTTCTTTACCATCGATGGTATTAAGCACCTGATCCTGCCGTGTATTGCACTCGCATCTATCATGCTGCCGTTGTTCATCCGTTTGGTGCGTTCAGAAATGCTGGAAGTACTGAGCTCTGAGTACATTAAGTTCGCCAAAGCGAAAGGCTTGAACTTACAAAAGATTTATTACCAACATGCACTTAAAAACACCATGCTACCTGTATTGACGGTCGGTGGTGTGCAAATTGGCACCATGGTGGCATACACCATTCTGACAGAAACCGTGTTCCAATGGCCGGGCACTGGCTTTCTTTTCCTAGAGGCAATCAACCGTGTAGATACACCGTTGATCACTGCCTACGTTATCTTTGTTGGTCTGATCTTCGTGGTAACTAATACCATCGTTGACTTGCTGTACGGCATCATCAACCCAACTGTGAACCTAACTGGAAAAGGAGCTTAATCATGAGCCAATCAAATGTAACACCAGCTCCTGCTGCCGCACCGTCAGCCTGGCAGCGTTTCAAAGAGTCGGACTTCTTGTATTACTTCAAGCGCGACAAAGTTGCGATGGCAAGTTTTACCGTCTTCATGATGTTTTTAGTCTTGGCTGTAGCAGCACCGATTCTAGCTCCAACTGACCCATACGATTTGACGTCTATCGACATCATGGACTCAGAGCTACCTCCATCTTGGATGGAAGATGGCGATGAGCGTTTCGTATTGGGCACTGATGAGCAAGGTCGTGATATTTTGTCGACCATTCTTTACGGCTCTCGTTTATCTTTGACGATCGGCTTCCTCGCGGTTGGTCTTCAGCTTATGCTGGGTATCATCATTGGTTTGTCAGCAGGTTACTTTGGTGGTCGTATTGATAGTTTCTTGATGCGTTTTGCTGACGTTCAGCTGTCGTTCTCGACCATGATGGTTGCGATCATCGTGTCAGCTATCTTTAAAGCCAGCTTTGGCAGTGATTTTTACAGCCAATACGCGGTAGTCATGCTTGTCGTGATTATTGGTGTGGCGGAGTGGCCGCAATATGCACGTACCATTCGTGCTTCAGTACTGGCTGAGAAGAAGAAAGAATACGTAGAAGCGGCACGAGTGATGGGCTTTAAAGCCCCGCGAATCATGTTCCGTCATATTCTTCCGAACTGCCTATCACCAATCTTGGTTATCTCGACGGTACAGGTAGCAAACGCAATCATGTCAGAAGCGGCATTGTCATTCCTTGGTCTAGGTTTGCCAGTAGACCAGCCATCATTGGGTGCACTAATCAGTATTGGTTTTAACTACATCTTCTCTGGTGCGTGGTGGATTACCGCCTTCCCAGGTATCGTGCTAGTGACATTGGTACTGGTGATTAACCTACTGGGTGACTGGTTACGTGACGTGTTCAACCCGAAAATCTACAAGGGTTAATGACGCGATAAAATTGACGTATTATTTGCCTATTTAATAAATTTCTTTCTAAACTGAGAGCCGGATGCAATTCCGGCTCTTTTTTTGCTTATCACTTTTTATGCATGTTTTATTGACGCTCTGTCGCGATAATTTCATCACCTACTGTTTAGAGTGAAGCTATGGAAATGAAAAAGGCACTACATTCCTCCCGTATCGTCCAATCTGGCTTGAGCCTTGGGCTGCTGGTGGCGTGCGCTCAATTTTCGACTCCGGTTTTGGCGAGTGAATTTCTTTGCCAAGCCTCTCAGGCCAGTAATAAAGAATTGCCTGTGCTTGAGCAATCTTGTCCGATCGGTAAAGGGCTATGGGGAAAGAAAGTGCCGCAAGGAGGCAATGATTTCTTCTGGATCCAGTGTGGTCTATTGCCAAAACCGATGTCTTTAGCCAAAGCAAAGCCGATTTACGGCAAAATCACCACCGATGTTTGGATGAAGCCAGAACAAAAAGGCTATCGTTGCCTCATTGGTCCTTATACGGAATTTGCTAAAGCATCTCAGGACTTGCAACGAGTCAAAACCTTGTCGACCTATAAAGAAGCATTTATTCGTGTGGTTGGTAAAGGTGGCACAGTCCCTGCGAAACAGACTAAGCCAATGACCAAGCCAGTGGCAAAACCTGTAACACCTGTCGTACCAGCTGCTACTCGTGCTAATACGGACGCATTTAAGACAAAAGATGCGCCTGCGAAAGTTGCGCCAAAGCCAAAGTCGCTAGAACCAGTTGCCGTTGAGCCAGCTAAAATGACCAAGCCAGCTCAACCAACTATCAAGAATGACAACGTTGAAGTGCGTTTGAAAACGGTACTGAAGGGCAAGACATTTGTGGTGCCGTATTTAATCGAGAACAACAACCAGTTCTACATGGAACATGGAAAACCATGGAATCGTCTTAGCTACTCAAGCTCAATGAAAGTTTGCCAACAGCTAGGAATGCACTTAGCAACTGCGTCAGAGTTTAAAACATTGCGCGATTCTGGCGTGATGGAGAAGAACAAGTGGCCTTTGCAGTTACCTTACTGGGGTAAAGATAAAAAGGGCTTGTTTGCTGACCGAGAGCCAAATCAGCTAACGGGCACCTCGTTGCTTAACGTGATTTGCGTGAAGTAAAAAATGGATTAAAAAAGCCCCGCAAGAGCGGGGCTTCGTGTTTATGAGCTTCTAGTTATCACTTTTCAAAACTAAAGATAATGCGTTCTGCTTCATCAGTACGCTCTGGAGTGGCTTCGATAGTGTAAAGCCCCGCAGGAATTGCTGCTGAATGATCTAAAGGCATGAAATCGATGTAACAAGAGCCTTCAGCATCTCTATATTGTGGTTGGCTGCTGAAGTAGTTGTCAGCACTGTAGCTGTCACCGTGAACTTGGATACGACCGTAGTTGAGATAGATATCTTTTAGGATTTCACAAGTTTTTGCATTACGACCATAGATTGAAGCTGAAGTGTATGGACTGCCTTGGTAATCAAATTGTTGAACGATGCCAGAAACTTTCAGTTCAGTTACCACAATATCATTTGCGCCTTCTTCAGATGGCATCGCAATGAATGTTTCACGGTCTACCCAATTAGCATCTTCTTGAGATTCGCTAACGTCGTTGTTAAGCGCTTCTTCGACATATTGAGCATTTGTGTGGTAAGAATACAGCTCGGTTGATTTTTCATCGCCTTCTTCATCTGTGAATGACACGAGGAAATGCTCGTCGTCATCAAAAGAGTGTTGTTTGATGACATCCAATGTCATTTTCATACCATCTTCTTGGGAGATAATCTTGCCATCAATGATTGTGTATGGGACACCTTCTGTAAACTCTGACATGTCTGTGTCACAAGTTGATAGATTGTCGCTATCTCGATCGTTCCAGTACATCGTTTTCGTGTTCACATCTAGGTAGATTGAGTCACACCATCCTTTAGCGAAGTTGGTACCATTGTGACCAATTTCTACGAAATGTAGGAACTTACCTTCTAAAGGATGTCCTGCAGGAGGAGGTGTTACGTCATCTGCTGGTTGAACGTTTGGCAGTGTGATCGTTACGTATTCAGAAATTACGGCATCGTCAGCATCTGGGTTTACACCTGCCGCAATCACGAATGAACCGTTTTTCGTTGCACTAGTTGGTGTGCCAGAAACAGTCAGTGTGCCGTTGTTATCAACATTGACTTTTAGACCCGGAACGGTTGTTGCGTACTCATCTTCTTCTGTACCAGCGTAGTATTCGATTGCACCTGACGTGTGCTGAGCTTCAAAGACTTCAGTAATATTGAAGTCTGCATCAACAGCTTCACCAACTTTTAGTGTTGTTAGCTGTACTGTGATTTCTTGTTGAAGTTCTGCAAGATCACCGCGATCAATTTCAATCGATGCTTCAGGTTGTTTTTCAATGTCATCTAGCTCGAAGACTTTGTAAGTCGTATTGATACCGTCAAATGCAGAGATCGTGATTGTTTGACCTTCAGGGTAAATGCGAGATGGCTTACCTGTGATTTTCAGCTCAGTCTGACCTTGTGTTTCTACAAGTTCAAGTACTAAGCCATCAACAGATGTGTATGCTTTAAATGCAAGCTTTTCGTCGTCAGAGAACAAGTTGTCAATACGGAATTGTTCATTCTGAACTTCAACACCTTGGTATAGCTCAATACTGTCAATCCACTCTTCGATTGTATCAGCGGCTTCTGTGTTGATTGTTGGCGCTGGATTTTCAACGTTTACTTGTAGGTCGAAAGCGGTTGTTACAGCACCAAAGGACTTATCTTGTTCTTGTGAGTTGTAGTCAGTTGCCGTTAGCTTGATTTGGTAAGCAGGACGAACTGGAGTTAGCTCACCTGAAATCGTTAACTTGCCACCATTGATAGCCGTAGTTGTTAGATTTTTGACCACAGAACCATCAAGTGTGATGACGCTTACTGTGATGTCGATGTTTTTGTTATCGTCATCTTCAAAAAGGGCAAGATCGCCAGCAGCAAGAGGCAGTTCTAAATTGATTGAGTGGCTATCAAGAGGCTTCAGTTCTGTATTGATAGCTTTTACAACGCTCTCATTTGCAAATAACTTGCTGTTGATAACGGGTTCGCTAACTACGCCATTGTTGACTTCAATAACTGGTTTGAAGTTTGGATCATCTAGTTTGTCTGCGTTGTTTTTATCATTAACGACGTCAGTTGCTTTATCGGCAATTGCAATAGCGGTTTCTGCAGAGTAGCTGTCTTTTGCTTGTGCTTTAGACTCGGTTAGAATCTGAGCCGTTTTATGTAAAGCGGTATTGTTAGCGGCGATTACATCAGTAAATGCAGTATCACCCTCGATACCTAATGTCTCATTTACTTTGTTTTTCGCTGCTTGGATTTTTTCTGGTGTTGGGTTAGCACCAGCTTGGATTGCAACAAGGTCAGTCAGCGGAGAGATAACTTTCTCACCCGGAAGTGTACGGAATACAACCTCATGAGCCATAGCTTGGGTTGGGTTGTCCATATCAACCGTGTATGTGCCCGCAAAAAGTTGTGGATCGCGAGCAATCAGTTCAGCTTGAACAGTACCACCCGGAATAATGGTTTGAATCGCAAGGTTCTTTTCAGCAGAGTATTGTTTGTCTGTTAGCGTCACCTGACCCTCATCATTGGTTAGACCAATAATTGGGTCGTTGCTATCTAGCTTTCCATTGTTGTTTACATCTTCAAAAACGACTGCTTCTTTGAAGTAGCCATCAAAGCCTGTAATCACTACACCAGAGTTGTTGTTGCTTGAACCACTATCTGAACCACCACAACCGGTTAGCGCGATAGCCACTGACGCTGCTAGTAAACTCACCTTATTCATTGTTTATTTGTCCTTGTTTCGTTTCCGAATGAGAAAGTCGCTTTTTATTGTTTTATTTTCTAATCTCACTAGTGAGATTAGAAAAGCTGCGCATTTTTAATCGGATTTGGAAGCGGCTTCAAGACACGGAAAACCAAAGAAAAACCGTAAAAATTTTTGGAATATTTTTTCTTGGAATTTCTATCAATAAAAATATCAATTAACTTTAAATTTAGGTCTTTATAAACAATGACTTGTGTTGTTTTGGTTTATTTATAGGCTGCTGTATTTTTTGGGTAGTGGTAAATCATGTTTATTTTTAGCTCTTCTACTTTGCTCGCGTACTGAGGAAATGGGCGTAGGATGTAGCTATAAACCTCCCCCTGAATAAACTCATCATTAGCATGATAATCATTGTTGAAGTAGACATAAGCGTATGCGGATGGCTTAGGTGCAGTCGCGCAATCGGTATTATTGGAGTAAGAAATTACCTCGCTAAACATCCCTTCACCTGCAAGGATTGAGGTGTCCCAAAACTGACAGAATTCATGAGCAAATAAGTCGCTATTAGACGTGACTATGTTGAGATCTGAGTCGAAACCGTTGTAATACTCACCACCTTGAGCATGCCTTCGGTCAAAAATATAGTTACCCGCGAGCGCATGGCGATAACCACCGGCAGTCGGAATGAGCAGATCAAATAAGGCGGACTGATACAGCTCTTTTCCAGTATTGACGTTCAAACGCTCTTCCATTGAGCGCTTGTTTTTTTGCATGGTGTAGCTTTCGAAACGATTGTTATCAAAGACGGTAATAAAGTAGTTCTCAGTGTCTTTGTGAACTCGTGACGGGTAGGTTTTCTTCGTAGTCCAGATCTGACGGCTACCTTTGATGTGGATGATCAATGAGTCATCACTGATCTGGTATTCCCCGACTTTATTCAGCTTATGCTCGTCTGGGCAGCGAGTTTTGTTGTTTGAAGCAGCATAAAAAACTTCATCATCAATGAATTTAAATGCTTCACAGTACACAACTTCGTAAGGGTACTTGCGTCCACCGAGCAACGTTGTGGTTTCAAGGCGATATACCACACCATCAATGAGAGGATGTTCTGTATCGTTCTGCTCTGCAGTGACTGCTGGCAGCTCGAAGCGTGTCGTGACCCAAGCGTGATCTTCTGTCCCATGGTGGTCATCACGTGCAGAGACTGCCAAATATGTGGTTTGGTTGAAGTCTTTTGGCGCGCCTTGCAGCATGATTTGCCCTTGGTTGAGAACGCTCAGTCCGTTGGCGTTTTCTAGCCAAATTCGCGTGGTGAGTAAGTCTCCTTCTGGATCTTCGAACAGCTGTTCCAACCCTAATGAGTAGTTGATAGGGTTGTTTTGCGTCAGTTCCCAACTATAGATAATGGTTTGTAATTGCTGCTCAACCGCTAGGTTTATTATCGGCTTGCCGTTCTCTGTTGCATTGTCGTGTGCAGATTCACTGATGTAGGTTATCGTTAGGTTTTGGGAGTAATTGGCCTCCAATGCTCCCAAAGCATCTTCAACCTGATCAGGACGGTCTGACAACGTGGATTCAAGCGCTTTTTCAAACGCCAGTTCATTGCTTCTTTCCAATGCAGATGCGGTGAGTGCCTGTTTTACTTCGATAAGGGAAGTGCGTTCTCCGTGAGGCGTATTTCTCTTTTTCTCGTTATTATTCGCTGGTTGTATGTTGGCAGCCGCAGCTGTGGTTTGCTCGTCTGTTAGCCAGTAAAGCGCCATCAAGCAGGTACTCAATGCACCTGCAATCCAGTATTTCTTCTTCATGATTTTACGCGTGTGCCATTCTTGATTGCAGCCAACTGCGGGAGAACTTAAGGTCTTTTTCAATCAAACTGGCGCTGCATTCGAGCAGTTCACAGATCTCTTGGTTTTTCATGCCCATCAGATATTTGAGCTTTAACGCGTTGGATTGGCGCGGGTAGCGCACACTAAAGTTATCGAGTGCTTTATCCATGATGATGAGTTGCTCGAAGCGATCTTCTTCTTCTTTCATCAGCGTGATGTGTTGGCGTTTTTGCGCTTGATGTGAGCGAGCGTTGTCGATCAGGATTTGGCGCATTACTTTGGCTGCCATTAAGAAGAAATCGCGCTTGGTTTCAATCTCACTCATGTCGCAATTAGACATCTTTAAATACGCGTCATGGATCAGAGCTGTGGTGCTGTTTACGCTGTCCGACAGTACCTTATTGTCGGTTCCGTATTTCTCTGCGTTGCGCTCGCGTTCTTGTTGAGCAATTTTACGCAGTTGTAGGTAAGCGAATTGGTACAACTCACTTTCCGCCTGTTTATCGCCTGCTTGCCACTGTTGGATAATTTGCGTCAGAGTAGATTTAGAAGTCATGGCTATACATCCTCACTTACTTTTACAAACTCAGAGATGGAATAGGTTTCAACGCGATCAGAACCATCGCGATTACGGCTAATGTCTTGTTGGTAACGATACAAAATGCCTTGCTCCCAGCTTTTGCCAGCAGGTAGGTATTCCCACGTGGTGTAGTTGATTTCAGAGGGTTTTGACGACCAACGCACCATCACGTTCATTTGCGCGAGTTCAGCACTTGGTTGGTCATTGTTGACCCACCACATGTCCAAATACTCGTTGGTGACATCTTGGGTGTATAGACTGGTATCTGTAGGGCAGGCAACGGCATCGACAGGTAAACGCAACACTTGGTTATGACGCATTAGTAGACACGACTGCTTCATTGAGTCTTGTAGGTATTGAGTTTGTTGCCATACACCTTGGTAGGCAATTTCGCTATCGACAGAGTCAGGATAGGTAAACCACAACATCTCAGTACGGTTGTGGTGCTTAACGTGCTCGTTTGGTCCCAACCCCTGTACTTTTTCCATTAATAGCTGGGTGCTCGGATCGAAGTTGAGTGCAACCGATCGATATTTCCAATCGCCTTCATCGTCATAATCTTCTAACGAGAAGCCATTAAGGTCGCTACGGGTACAGCCTGAATCGGCGCATCCGACCAAGCTTTCCCATTCAGAGAACTTTTCAATCGGTTCGACAATTTCTTCGGTTACGCTCTGGTTAAGTGCTAGGAAACAGCCTTGGAAGTAGTCGCCAACACTTGGATGTTGAATCAGGCTCTCTTTAGTGATGGTGAAGTTAATCTCGCCAATTGGTGGGCGGTAACGCGGGTGGTGTTGATAGCGAATATCGAATGCACAGGCGCGACCCTGCCAATCCTTTTTCTTGATGATGATGTTCTTAAATCGCACGTCACGAGGCTCAAAAATGATCTCATTTGAGGCGAAGTTCTTTTCGATGTAGCGTTGGCTTTCATTTAGATGTTCAACCGCTTCTTGCACCGAAACCCAATCCAAATTGAGTTGGTGTTTAGCATCATCTAAGAAGTTGAGGTCAAGACGCTTGAGCTGTGCTTGGAAGGTTGGATCGGATAATACCTTGTTGATTAGCACGATTTCTTGACGGTTTTCCGGAGTGCTGTCGAGAGAGAGCAACAAGCGGGTCATATTGATGCTGCGACTGGGTTTTGTGGTCGCCATGGTCGGTGTGAGCACTTCTTGGCTCGACATTGTGGTGAGCAAGTAGCCGTTATCATCATTGCCGAGGAAGAAGCTGATGACATCGCCAGGACGATACTGAAATGCGCCTTTGTTTGTGTGACCAGACAGGTTGGAACTGGTTTTGTAATACAGACCAGTTACCGGTGAATCGATGAAGAAACCTTGTTTTATGGTAGGCGTTGTCGCTTCTGCCGACGGAGTCGTAGAAGTAGAGTTCGCCCATGCTGGTGCTATCGCTAACGCAGACAACCAGATCGCAATGGAACGTGTGTACATTTTAATTTTTAAGCCTTTCTTATGTTTAGCCTTACTGTTGAGTGCGGTCCTTTGGTGCACAATTTGGCTGACAACTTATTGATTTAGTGAGGTGCTTCTCTGGCACCGGTGTCATCATCGCCAACAGCATTTTCTGTTTTATGTGTTTGGGGATATCTGGGTTAGACAGAATCCGCCTGCGTGTCAGTTCCATCATGGCACTGACGGACATATGCTCGACGTTTTGCCCCTTGGCATGAAAGACAAGGCGCGTCACTTCGTACATGATGTCTTCTGCAATCTTCTTCTCTTGTTGCAGTTGTATGTTCTTTTGAATCAGAGTGTTACCAAACAGCAAACCAGATAACACTAAGATTGCGGACAACAGCGACGGCAGCGGTCGGCGTTGTACTAAACGAAGCGTACTGTACAGTGGCCAGTGCTTCTTTTGCTCTATTGGGCGTCGTTCTAAAATACATTCAATATCTTGGCGCAGTGTCCGAACATTGAGGTAGCGCTGCTTTGCTTTCGCTCGCGTTGCGCGTCTCACCACCCAATAAATATCTGACCATATTGGCTGATCAGGAAACATCAGCGCCAGAATCTTACCCAGTGAATACACATCACTTTGCTCAGTCAAAAACGCTCCGGCTTGCTGTTCTGGGCTGGCGTATTTTTCACTGAAGGCAATTAATGCCGGAGACGAATCATCACTGTTTGATTGCACCTTTTGTGTCAGGTTGAAATCGAGCAGTTTTGGTCGTTTATTGCGATCAATTAGGATGTTTTCTGGTTTGAGATCCGCATGCAGGACTTGATGCTGGTGGGCGTGTTCCATTGCCTGACAAATCTGCTTAAACAGCAACAACTTGTCATCGTCTTCCATTGGCGTGAGCAACAAATACGAGTCTAAGGTCTGACCAAAAACGCGTTCCATCACGATGTAAACCGAATCACCGTGCAAGCCGCCATCAAACACTTTGGCAATGTAAGGATGGTTCAAACGAGCCAGAAGCTGAGCTTCATCAAACAGCGCGCGTTTGCCTAATACATTACTGAGATTGGTTTGGATGAACTTGATCGCAAGGTCTTGTTCGAACGTCTCGTCAGCGCGCAGTGCCGCATATACGACCCCCATGCCTCCACGCCCTAACTCGTGGGTGAGTCGGTACTTGCTAACCTCTTCGCCCGTTAGGTCGACCTCTTGTTTGGTTGCCAAATTCGCGCCGAAGCCGAGCAACTGTGTCAGTTGTTCTTCTTCGTTTTCGCTAGCTAAAAGAGGAGCGATTTGGAGGTAAAGCTCAGGTTGACTCTGCTGCAATTCGTTGAGGTATTGCTGCTTTTGAGAGTCGTCCAGATCAAGCAGGTGATAGTAAATCTGGGTTTCGCTAGAGCCTAACTGCACTGTACTTCGTATCTTATTGTTTTAGGTACGCTATTTTATAAGAAACTCAATATTAATGTCATTTATTTATTCAGCTTTGAATCACAATGTTGGAATTGCAATTTGATGGTTATTTGAGCGGTAAGGTTATGATTTTATTAATGATGTAGCAGATGGATTTTGCCGAGCTTGTCGACGAGGAGTCTATTCGTCATAATGTTACTAGTAACATTACTGATAAATTAGATATTTATGGCTCAGCAGAATAAGAAAGCACGAACGACATTGCAGGATGTCGCAGACAAAGTTGGCGTAACAAAAATGACCGTCTCGCGTTACATGCGCAATCCAGACTCAGTGGCAGAAAAAACGCGAGTGAAAATTGCCGCTGTAATTGAAGAGATGGGCTACATCGAAAACCGTGCTCCGGCGATGCTGTCGAAGTCTTCCAGTAAAGCGATTGGTATTTTACTGCCTTCACTGTCCAACCAAATTTTTGCGTCTTTTGTTCAGGGCATTGAAACGGTCACTAAAGCTAATGGCTATGAAACACTGCTTGCGCACTTTAGTTATGATGAGCTGGAAGAAGAACGCAAAATCGCGTCGCTGCTCTCTTATCAAGTTGACGGCTTAATCCTAACTGAAAGCCATCACACTCAACGCACTTTGCAGATGATCAAAAACGCTGGCGTTCCTGTGGTAGAGACCATGGAACTGCCAGAGCAGCCGATTGATATGGCGGTTGGTATGGATCACGAAGACGCTTCTTACAGCGTCGTAAAGCGCATGTTGGAGTCGGGCAAACGTACTATTGTTTACTTCGGTGCTCGCTTGGATACGCGCACTAAATTGCGTATGCAAGGCTACGATCGCGCGATGACGGAAGCAGGGTTGGAGCCAAAACATGTGCTAACAGGTGATCACTCAAGCTTTTCGCTAGCGCATGATTTACTGGAGCGTGCACTGGCAACCTACCAAGAACTTGATGGCGTATTTTGTACCAACGACGACATCGCAATTGGTACCTTGTTGAGTGCTCAGCAGCGCGGCATCAAAGTGCCAGATCAACTTGCGGTGGTGGGCTACAACGCATTGGACATCGGGCAAACTATTAGCCCGAAACTAACCAGTGTGGATACACCGCGTTTCGAGATTGGTGAGAAAAGTGCCGAGCTATTGATTGCACGCCTTAAGGGTGAAGAGCAAGCCGAGACGGTCGTGAATATGGGCTATCAAATTACAGCAGGCGAGAGCGTCTAACTCGCTCTGACTCACGTTTATTTTTCATCATTCGTTTCTGATAAGGACACGGGCATGCCACACCAACTTGATGCGTTAGATCTTAATTTAATGCGCTTACTTAAAGCCGTGGTAGAAAATCGCAGCATCAAGTTGGCGGCGATGCAGCTTGGTATTTCGCAACCCAGTGCCAGCCGTGGAGTGATGAAACTCAAAGACGTGTTTGATGATCCGCTGTTTGTGCGTAAAGCGCATGGGGTAGAGCCATCCCCAATGGCGATTCGCTTAGCGGCGGAGTTCGATAACATGCTGTCGCCGCTAGAAAAAGTAGTGCAGGAGTTTTCGGACTTTGACCCACTCGAATACCAAGGTCAGATTGCGATTGTGACTGACCCTTATTTGATGGACGAACAAGGTCAGCGTTTATTACGCGGTTGCCATCAAGCCTTCCCTCAAGCCTCGTTTGCTTTTTCAAGTTGGAACATCTATTCCCAAGATGAGATGCTAGAGGGCGAACATGACTACTGTATTCTCGACCAAGAAACCGAGTTGTCGAAAGACATCTACATGCGTCCGTTATTTGTTGAAAAGCGTGTGATTTTGGCGCGTAAAGACCACCCGACGTTGTCGCAAATCAGCAATGATTGGGATACGGTGTCGGAATTGCCACTGGTCTCTTTGCCTGCGCCAGCATCCTACAACCCGCTGTGTACGGTGGAGTCAGAATATCGCCGAATGGGCTACGAGCCCGTTGTATTGCTCAAGTCCTACAACTTGCGCGTCGCTTGCCAAATGCTGCTTGAGACCGATGCCATCATGTATGCCAGCCAAAGTACTGCACATTTGATGCACGAGCTTGCCTCTTATCCAATGCCGATGGTCAACCGAGAGTTTAGCCAATTTGTTGTTTCTGGGGGTTATTTACAGACTTACCGCAACCACCCATTGCATCGCCATTTGCACCAAGTGGTGCAGCAAACTCTCAATACGCCATTAACGTGATCGGATAAGCAAACTGTCCTTTTAGATATTCAAAAATGAATATCTCAATTACCTGTCTGTTTTGCTGAAGAAGGGCTAATCTGACTACAAATAGTCAGGAGAAGCGGCTCTTTTTATCTTATCAATTCTTTGAATGTCTGATTCTTAAAGGACATTCACCATTCTCCGTTATGCAGTTTTTTAATTTCTGGGGAGGATGAATCATGCTCATTGCACGTCTATTTTTATTGCTCGCCATCGTTGCCGAAGTTGCCGGTACCAGTACGATGTCGTTTATTGGTGAAAGTAATGCGTGGGAAGGCTATCTGGTGATGTACGTTCTGATCGCCATTTCCTATTACTTCTTGTCAAAAGCGGCAAAGAAAATCTCTATCGGTGTCGCGTACGCAACATGGGAAGGTTTGGGTATCGCCTTGATTACCCTGGTTTCTATTGTCTTATTTGATGCCAACTTAAGTACGCAGCAGTTGCTTGGTTTGGCGCTGGCGGTGGTCGGTATTGTGTGTGTGACGCTCGGTGAATCACACGGTCAGCCTCAACAAAAAGATGAGTTGCCAAGCTCATCGAATGCGAGGTGTTAATCATGAGCCAATTTTTCACTGTTTCATTTGGATTTGTTGTCATGGCGGCGTTGGTCGACATCATGGCGAACATGGCGCTGACTCGCTCTAAAGGCTTTAAGCACAGAGGGTGGGGCATCACTGCGATTGTCTTGGTGATGGCAGCGTTTACTTTGCTTGCTCAAGCGGTAAAAGAGATCGACCTTGCGATCGCTTACGCCTCTTGGGGCGCGATAGGTATCTTAGGTACCGCGATTGGTGGTGCTTTGCTGTTCAAACAAAAGCTTAAGCCGATTGGCTGGTTTGGTATCTTTGTGGTGATTGCTGCAGTTGTGGTGATGAAGACAGCTTGATGTTCTTTGCCTGAGTCCTAGATATCGTCATTCTGAACAGCGAGGGACGAGCGTGATTCAGAATCTACCAACAAAAAGTGCTGTGGCAGAGGTATTTCCTCTCGCTTCACAGCACTTTGATAGTAGATTCCTGATCTCGCCTAGGCTCGTCGGAATGACGGATTCATTCATTTATTTAAAAAGAAAAGTGACTAACCCCAAAGCTCGTCATTCTGAACAGCGAGGGACGAGCGTGATTCAGAATCTACCAACAAAAAGTGCTGTGGCAGGGATGTTTCCTCTCACTTCACAGCACTTTGATAGTAGATTCCTGCTCTCGCCTAGGCTCGTCGGAATGACGGATTCATTTATTTAAAAAGAAAAGTGACCAACCCCAAAGCTCGTCATTCTGAACAGCGAGGGACGAGCGCGATTCAGAATCTACCAACAAAAAGTGCTGTGGCAGAGGTGTTTCCTCTCGCTTCACAGCACTTTGATAGTAGATTCCTGATCTCGCTTAGGCTCGTCGGAATGACGGATGCATTCATTTATTTAAAAAGAAAAGTGACCAACCCCAAAGCTCGTCATTCTGAACGGCGAGGTACGAGCATGATTCAGAATCTGCCAACAAAAAAGTGCTGTGGCAGAGATGTTTCCTCTCACTTCACAGCACTTTGATAGTAGATTCCTGATCTCGCCTAGGCTCGTCGGAATGACGGATTCATTTATTTAAAAAGAAAAGTGACCAACCCTAAAGCTCGTCATTCTGAACAGCGAGGGACGAGCGTGATTCAGAATCTACCAACAAAAAAGTGCTGTGGCAGAGGTGTTTCCTCTCGCTTCACAGCACTTTGATAGTAGATTCCTGCTCTTGCCTAGGCTCGTCGGAATGACGGGGTCTTTCTTCCCGCGTTAAACAATAAAGCTTGCGCCTTCTTCTGCGCTCGAAACGCTCTGACGAATCACGCTAAAGAAACCACGACCCCATGTCTGTTGCTTGGCTTCAGTATCCATCTCCAACAATTCACGACCCGTAACGTCGCTGAGGTTATTCAGCTCGCCAGTTTGGCAATCAACGCGGATGATGTCGCCATTGCGCACCAAACCAATCGCGCCGCCACGAATTGCTTCTGGAGAAACGTGGATTGCTGATGGAATCTTACCGGATGCACCAGATAGTCGACCGTCCGTCACTAGCGCGACTTTAAAGCCCGCTTTCTGCACGTTGCCGAGGATTGGCATCAGTTTATGTAGCTCTGGCATGCCGTTCGCTGCAGGACCGTTGTGCGTCACGACCACGATGCAATCTTGGTTTAGCTCACCGCGTTTGTACGCCGCTTCCACTTCGTGTTGGCATTGGAATACGATCGCAGGCGCTTCGATGATGCGCTGATCTTCTTTCACCGCAGATACTTTCACTACCGCTTTACCCAAGTTACCGTTGAGTACGCGAGTACCACCGGTGTTTTGGAAAGCTTGCGTTGGCGCAGCAATCACTTCGCTGTCTTGGCTGCCACCACATGGTGTCCAAGTCAGTTTGCCGTCGACTAGGCTTGGTAGCGTCATTTGGTCTTCGAATTCGCCGAATACCGGTTTCACGTCACGATGAAGCAAGCCTGACTCGTTCAAACGATGTAATAGTGCAGGTACGCCACCCGCTTCTTGGAATGCGTTCATATCAGCTGGACCATTCGGGTAAACACGCGCCAATAGTGGCACCACTTCAGATAGATCACTGATGTCTTGCCATGTCAGAATCAAACCTGCTGCACGCGCCACTGCCAACATGTGGATAGTGTGGTTGGTGCTGCCGCCCGATGCCAACAGCGCGATAATGCCGTTGATGAGGCTCTTTTCGGTGACAACTTCAGACAATGGACGGAAGTTGGCTGAACCTGCATTCATTGCCGCAATTTTCAGCGCAGCGTGATCGGTCAGCGCCTTACGTAGCTCAGTATGTGGATGGATGAATGCCGAACCTGGTAGCATCAAACCCATTGCTTCAAACACAAGTTGGTTGGTGTTTGCGGTGCCGTAGAAGGTACACGTACCTGCTGAGTGGTAAGCGCGACACTCCATATCAAGTAGCGCGTCTTTGCCTACTTCGCCCGCTGCGTATTTTTGGCGAACGTCGACTTTCTCTTCATTGCTGATGCCTGTTGCCATCAAACCTGCTGGCACAAATGCCGTTGGTAGGTGTGCGTAAGACAGCGCGCCCATCAATTGTCCCGGTGCGATTTTATCGCAGATACCCAGAAGCAAGGTCGCATCGAATACGTTGTGGCTCAGTGAAAGCGCTGTTGATTGAGCAATTAAGTCACGAGAAAACAGTGACATGTCCATACCCGCTTGACCTTGAGTCACGCCATCACACATTGCCGGAACACAGCCAGCAACTTGCGCAGTGTGACCGTAACCAGACAGCACTTGTTTGATTTGATCAGGGTAGTGT
Source organism: Vibrio sp. MM46 (assembly GCF_027587135.1). Lineage (NCBI taxonomy): Bacteria > Pseudomonadati > Pseudomonadota > Gammaproteobacteria > Vibrionales > Vibrionaceae > Vibrio > Vibrio sp. MM46. The sequence continues at coordinate 171,278 of NZ_JAPPTO010000011.1, read as the reverse complement.
TGGTACGGCTGGTGGGCACTTAACATATCGTTGTAAGCACTGATTAGCGCTACATTCGAATGAGTGAAATCCAGAATGCTTTTCTTTTCTGAAGAACATGATGCCGCAACAGCGTGAGCCAAGTTACCGCAAGACAGACCGACACGACCTTTGCCTGCTTCTGCTTGGACTTCAGTGCGAGCAAGAAACGCTGCACGCGCCTCTTGGCTGCGCTCAACTAAGCGTTGGGTAACGTCTAAAATTACTTGATGAGTCATGCCATTGCCTCGTCTTGCACTAGGATTAACTCAGCGGCATTCGACACAACGTCTTCGATGGTTGCATCAATGCTGACGAAAATGGTGCGAGGCTCATCTTCTGGGCGCTCTAGGGCTTCGAACTGGCTGTTGACCATGTTCTCTTTCATGAAGTGACCTTGGCGAGCACGCATACGCTCAAGGATCAGTTCTTTACTGCCATCTAGGAAAAGGAAGGTCACGTTCTCGTTGCCTTCGCGGATTTGGTCACGATAAATCTTTTTTAGTGCCGAGCAGACAATAATGCCGTGCTCGTTTTTGCTTTCTAAGCTATAAGCAGCGTCGCGGATACGTTCTAGCCAAGGTTTGCGGTCGTCGTCGTTCAGAGGCTGACCTGATGCCATCTTCTGAATGTTTGCTCGTGGGTGAAGATCATCACCATCAATGAATTTACGTCCCAGCTTTTTCGCCAAGTGCTCACCAATTGTGGTTTTGCCACTCGCACAAACGCCCATAACGACGACACTACTACCAGCCATAACTTATCCTCATAACAAATTTGCGCGTGATCTCAATTTTTGAATTCACTTTAAAATATGGGTTTATCTTATTCATGTTATCGGTAACATGTTACCGGTAACTCAAATAAATGTGAACCACAACACAAACAATAATTTTTAAAGGTGAACCCATGGAACAGCTAACCCAAGCTCCAGACCCTACGTTCCTATTAACGATTGCAGTCCTCGCGATTGCGGCGTTACTTGTATTGATTATTAAGCTAAAAGTGCACGCTTTTGCTTCCCTAACTATGGTGAGTTTAGGTACTGCGATTGCGACTGGCGTTTCTTCTGACCAAGTTGTCCCAACCATGATGAGTGGTTTCGGTGGCACACTGGCTTCAGTAGCATTGCTGGTTGGTCTTGGCGCAATGATCGGTAAGATTTTGGAAGTAACTGGCGGTGCGCAAGTGCTGGCAGATACTTTGATTGGACGCTTCGGTAAAGAGCGCGCACCATTTGCATTGGGTGTGGCTTCACTACTGTTCGGTTTCCCAATCTTCTTTGACGCTGGTCTAGTGGTCATGATGCCAATCATCCTAAGTGTGGCAGCACGCTTTGGTGGTTCGCCAATCAAATACGCACTACCAGCAGCGGGTGCGTTTGCAGTAATGCACGGCTTTGTTCCTCCGCACCCTGGTCCTGTTGCAGCAGCAGAATTCCTAGGCGCAAACATTGGTCTACTGCTTGTTGTTGGTATCCTAGTGGCTATCCCAACTTGGTACCTAGGCGCTTACCTATTTGGTCTGTACGCGGGCAAGAAATTCGATATCCCACTATCAAAAGCGTTCTTCAACGGTGAAACACAAGTTGACGAATCTAAGCTGCCAAAATTTGGCACAGTAATGACCATCCTAGTGCTGCCTGTACTGCTAATCTGTTTAGACACAGTACTGAACACGCTAGCAGTTGCGGGTGTGATTGATGGCAAAACAGCACTGGTTGAGTTCCTACGTATGCTAGGTAAAACGCCAGTAGCACTTCTGATTACTCTGCTAGTATCTCTTGCGGTATTCGCGAAAGACTACGGGATGGCAAAACTTGAGAAGCTGTGTGGCGATTCATTGGCTCCGATCTGTGGCGTTATCCTAGTAACAGGTGCGGGCGGCATGTTTGGTGGCGTACTGCGTGCAAGTGGTATCGGTGATGCACTAGCAGACGTTCTGACTGACACAGGTATGCCAGTGATCGTAGCTGCGTTTGTTATCTCTACCTGTCTGCGTGTTGCTCAAGGCTCAGCAACCGTGGCACTAACGACAACTGCAGCACTTATCGCGCCAGTAGTGGCAGCATCAACTGGTTTGAGCGAGCTAGACCTATGCTTTATCGTTATCGCGATTGCAGGTGGTGCAACAGTGCTTTCTCACTTCAACGACTCTGGTTTCTGGCTAGTATCTCGTCTACTAGAGATGGATGAGAAAACAACGCTAAAAACTTGGACGGTAATGGAAACTTTACTTGGTGGTATCGCATTTATTATCGTAGCAACATTAAGCTTTATTCTTTAGAGGTTACCCATGACAACACTTGAACAACGATTAAGAGAAATCAAAATCGTCCCAGTTATCGCAATCAACGATGTAGCACACGCTCTGCCACTGGCAAAAGTGTTGGTAGAAAACGGTTTACCATGTGCGGAAGTGACATTCCGCACTGAAGCGGCGGCTGAGTCGATCCGCATCATGCGTGAAGCGTACCCAGAATTGCTGATTGGTGCTGGTACAGTACTGACAACAGAGCAAGTGGACATCGCGATTGAAGCGGGTGTGGACTTTATCGTGAGCCCTGGTTTCAACCCAACGACAGTGAAATACTGTCAGCAACGCAACGTGACAATCGTACCGGGTGTGAACAACCCAAGCTTGGTTGAGCAAGCAATGGAAATGGGTCTACGTACCCTGAAGTTCTTCCCTGCTGAGCCTTCAGGCGGCGTAAACATGCTTAAAGCACTAACGGCAGTTTACCCAGTGGAATTCATGCCGACAGGTGGTGTAAGTCCATCTAACGTGGAAGATTACCTAGCGCTGAAATCGGTTGTAGCGTGTGGCGGTACCTGGATGGTGCCAACCGCTATGATGGACAACGGCGATTGGGATGGTATTGCTGAATTGGTTCGCGCAGTTAAGTAAAACGCGCAAACGGCTCCGAAATCCCCCCGAACGTTTTAAAACGTGAATAGAAAAAGGGTCATCAAGTAATTGATGACCCTTTTTGTTTATCTGCTTAAATCAACAAAGCGATTCATGCGTGATTAACGCATCGTTGTAAGATACCAACACAAGTGGTTTCTGAACTAAATCTGGAAAGTTATGTGTGATAAGGCTTTTCAGTGTTTTCCAGAAAAACAATATTTTCTTGTTGTTCTGCCCAAAAATTGAGTATTAACAGTATCATTTTTCAGAATGTCACACACATCCTTTAACCTAAATTATACTCATTAAGTTGAGTATTTCTGGCTTGTTTACCTTGTTTTTGAGCATATCATCCCCATAGATTTGTTAGGGATTTATTTATGGAGCTTGTATGACTGTCTCAACAGATTTTAAAACTTTGCTAAATAACCTACAAATTAAAAATAGAGGGCAGATAGGAAAGCGATATCGAAGTATAACCCGTGCTCTAAACCTTAAGTTTCGCGGTAATGACTCCAAAACTTCTTATTCAAAACAAGTTGGTTCTTACGGTCGAAAAAGTGGAATTCATGGGATTTCTGATTTAGATATGCTTTATGAGCTTCACAGTGATGATTGGAAACGTTTTGAACACAATCCATCGTATCTTTTGCAAGTAGTTCGTGGCGCTATACGCGAGGTCTACAAAAAAACAGAAGTTAGAGGTGATGGGCAGGTCGTTGTCGTTACTTTCAAAGATAAGGCTAAATTTGAAATCTGCCCTGTTTTTCGTCAAGACGATGGACGGTATAAATATCCAGACTCTAATAAAGGTGGTTCTTGGCCAAAATGCAATGCAGACGCAGAACTTTTGGCATTTCGGGAGCTTAACACTCTACGTAAAGGGCACCTTCGTCGCTTATCTAAGATGGTACGAGCTTGGAAAGAACGAAATGATGTTTCAATGAGTGGCTTTTTGATTGATACTCTTTGTTATAAGTTTTTTAAAAACAACTCTGATTTTGATGAGAAGAGTTATGCAAGTTATGATCAGTTGTCGCTAGATTTTTTTTCATTTTTGGAAAAGGAAGGAACGCCTGACTACTACAGAGCTTTCGGTAGCATGTCTAAAGTTCCAGTAAAAAAACCTTTCCATCGAGTAGCAAAAGCTGCGCGAGAAATGTGTGAAATTGCTATGCAGGCATCATCAGAAACTGAAATGCGGAAAGAATGGAAAAAAGTGTATGGAAAACCATTCCCTAGCCACTCAGTAAATGAAAACCTTCCTGCGGCTAAGGGGGAACAATTTATTGAACATACCTATCCAGACTCTGAGCTTAAGTATGAAATTTCAATAGAATGCGATGTGAGAAAGGATACGATTACACATAAACTGTCTAGGCTACTTGGCTCAGACTCTCCTTTGAACAAAGGCTTTAATCTGAACTTTCATGTTGATTATCATAATATCCCTGATCCTTTTGAACTGAAGTGGAAGGTTAAGAATGAGGGAGAACAAGCTCTTAAACAAGGTTGTCTAAGAGGAGAAATCACTGATGATGATGGTAGTTTAAGTCGAACAGAATCAACCTCATTCGAGGGTGATCATTATGTTGAATGCTATGCGATTCAGAATAAGAAAGTTGTTGCCCGTGATCGCATTTTGGTTCCAATAGCCTGAGGGTAGAGGTAATCACATTTGAGGTTGGTATGTCACAAATAAATCAAGTTCTTTTAGATCAGATTCGAGAGTGTTATGGACGTGTAGTGTGGACTCATAAAATACATGAAAAGTGTAAAGATATCCTGGATGACAAAAATAACGCAATAAAGCTTGCTCAGATTATTCTTTCAGCGATTACTACAACAGGTATTTTTGCCGCAGTTTTTGGGAACAACACTATGGTTGGATATGCATCAGCAGTCATCTCGTTGTTGTTAACCATTATTAATGCATATGTAAAGAAATATGATCTGGGCGGTCTTTCTCAGCAACACTTAGGTGCAGCGAGTTCTCTTTGGAACATACGTGAATCATACCTTTCCCTAATTACAGATATGCATTCAGGGGTGATTTCTGATGATGAGGTTCGTCAAATTAGAGACTCATTACAAGAGAAGCTAAATAAACTCTATAAAGGCTCACCTTCTACCAATGTTGGAGATGCCTATCAAAAAGCATCTAAAGCGCTTAAAAACAATGAAGAACTGACGTTTAGTGATGAGGAGATAGATATGTTTTTACCTAAGTCACTGCGAAAAATTAGCAAGTAGGTTTTTACATATTGTATGTTGCTATAAACAAACGCTCGAACCGAGCGTTTGTCTATATGTGTACTATTTATTGTGTATGGCTGTGATATTACTTCTTTTAATTCTAGCAATCTCTTCGCATAGTTCAGCCTTCTCATACTCCAAAGCATCCACACGGGCTAATGCTTGAATTAACTTATCATTCAAGTGGTGCTGTGCAGCCGCAAACAGGGCTAGTTTTTCTCGTTCTGCTTCGTACTTGGCTTTGTAGTTATCCTTGATGCGCTTTTGTTCTTTGAGCTTGGAGCGTACAGTCTGGATCTCAGGTTGGACGATTTCACCTTTGCTTTCTGCAATATCAGCTTTGGTTTGTTTAACCTTTTCTACAATCTCAGGGTAGTAATAGCCACTGCCGTTACCTAGATTTGCCTCTTCCTCAACCGCTCTCACACTAAGTTTACGGTGAGCGGGAATACGTTTAGGTTTTCCCTGTTTAATGCGCTCTAGAGCTGCCTCTAATACTAATAGTGTGTTTTCGCTCTTGCTCATAAGTTAGCTACCTTCAAATCAGGTTCAAAAGGAGTAAAGGGCATATCAAAGTCAGCCATGACTTTTTCTGCGGCTCTTATTTGAGTTAGATAGTGGCTATGTTCACTTACCGAAATATCTTCACCAGATTCTATGTAAGCAACCAAGCTACGGTGTTTTTTCTGCCACCACTTCGCTTGCTGTTCATCAATAATGCTACTGCCAGAACCACATTCAATGCAGAATTGTGGTGCAACTACCCCATCCATATCGCAGTCATAACCAGATTTACAATAGCTGTGCATTGAACCATGTAGTGTCAACTTACCATCCTTTACTGCCTTGTAGATAACATCCCATGAACTATAAATGGTCGGCACATCTCCTCGAATTTTCATGATCGCTTTGCCATGAGTGCCTGATAGCGTTTCATCTGAGTGCCATTGTTTAAAGATTTTATTGGCGGTGGTTTCAGCATTAACATCTTCGAGTGCTTGCTGTATTTTAGGGTCGACCTTTAAATCTCGTAGGCTCGCTAGCTTGCCCCCGTTGGTGTACCATTCCGTCATCGAGAGATAGAGGTGTTTAAATTGCTGCTTAAGTGCAACCAGTGTTCCTAAACGATTCTTAACACAATAAAAAGCGAGGGTGCGCCTAAATTGGTGAGTTGACATCGGCCATGGCTTATCAACTGCTACACTTTTCTTTACGCGTTCAAATGAACGTGGATTGGACTCAAGGCACTCTTGATATTCCTCTTTTGTCACAATGAAATCAAAATGATCACAAAAACGCTTCAATCGGTCATTCCAATCAATGATGAGTTTGGGGGCTTTAGAACGAGCTCCTTGATTCACCCATAGGGAGTTTCTATATTTCTCATCAGGATATTCAACCTTCTCTCGCCATCGCTCTGTCAGTGTAGACATTAGCTCTATGGCTACTTTGGATGAGGAAGCTGTGACCCACGTTTCTCGCTTTTCACCTAGTTTGAAGGTGTGTGATTGCAGCATGTGAAAATCGCGCCCCTCAAACGAATCTTTGTAGTAACTGTTGGGGGTTAATTTATCAAGCTCTGAATCACGCATACCGCTAAACCCACCGCAAACAATGTAGCTAGCATTCGTTAAGTGTCCTAAATAGCGTCTAAAATCACTTCCATTTTTAAGAGGAATATTTGGTAGCATTTTGGCCAAGGGTGCAATAATCGTCTGAGCTTTCTGTGGTTGATTATCAGGGATTGCTTTTAAGTATTTACTGCGGTCAAGGCTGCCATCCTTATTCATAAAATAAAAAGTTTGACCTTGTGCTATCTTGTCATCCACTATGCGCTTTCCCTCAAGGTAGTTTTCTTGCAAGGCGTTTTCGGTATCTGCAATCAGCTGTCTGTAAGCATAAGCACTTTCGACTAAGGAGATTGATTTTGCGTAAATGGCATTGCAAAGTCGCTCTGGAATTACAAGAGTTTGTTGTTTTTCTTTATTATTAAATAGCTCAGCTTCTTTTTTTGATCTTCTCGGTGTGATACCTAACTCCAACTTGTGCCATGAGCCATAATTTATTGCTGCGTTAATGGCAATAAATGCGCTCATAATCGTGCTTTGCGCGTAGTCATTGTCTTGTAGAGCGTTTTTAAATCTTGTCCATACCGAGACAGATGAGAGAGCTCTTAGTGACTGATGGTTGTTTTCTGCTAAGAATAGATAAGTCTTACTAATACTGTACAACCGAGAATAAATACTGCTGAAATTAGCGGCTTTTTTCTTTTTCGGGCTTTTATTAAATAGCCAACCAAACGTTATCAGCTTTAGTTCTCGTTGCAGCATAGGGTGACCATCTAGCCCCTCAAAATTTAAATTATTACATTCTTTTCTCCGAGAAAAAGGTAAGCAGTTCCAGTCACTTTGACCAAAGGTAGCAGTGACATTTCCTTCTTTATCCTTACAGATAACAATCTTATCTAGCTCTTCAAACCGCCTCTCATGGTACAGTGTGACCACATCAACATCTTTGACCTTGTGCTCTTCTGGAAAGTCGGGTAAATAGAGTTTAGATGTATCCATTAGTACACCTCATTCGCTGTCTTAGAGATTAGCTGTAAAATAGACTCACTATCATCCCAAATAGGGTGATAGCCATCATCGTCTAGCTTGGTTTCTGCTTGCTTAAGTATTCGTTTACTGATTTGAGGGAGTATGTTTTCTTCTATAAACTTCACGACATATTCAAAGTTTTTTCGGTAGTGACTGGCATCTAAGTGGAGATACAACGACTCTTCGATGCAGGCTTTAAATGAGAGCAAGCACCAAATGTCCGAGGTAGATTGCACAACAACTTGGCTAGGGCAGCCAAAGCAATCTAGAAGGTCAGCACAAGCCAATCGCTCTCCCTCTTTGGCAAGCCCTTTCTTTTTAGCTTTTCTTGTGTACTTTTCTGATTTCTCTCCGAATGGGGAAGCACAACTCCCCCCACTAGGCGTTCTGCTTATCTCAGGAAGGTTGACTTTATTTTCAGCTTCAATCACCAGAACATCGATATCCAAATTTTCTTGTGCTTGCTTGGTATTGACTCCACTTTTAATTTGCTCCTCCCTAATCGACATTACATCCTGCATCATGCCGTTATTTGTCAGCTTATTACCTTGACTGTAATGTTGTTTTCGAGTGGTGGGTGTATTGTTTAGCATGATATCGTTAACCATTTCACCTTGATGATAAGCGGTCAACTGAGAGCCTGTTTCACGAAAACGACTAATAACAGGGCGAAGTTTTCGTGCTTGTTGGTCGGTGAAGGTAAAGTGCTTTTCAACCCATTTTCTCAAGAAGTCTTGCAGTGTTGTATTTTTTATTGGTTGTACTTGCTTAAAGGCAACAGTTTGAAGGAGGGTAGCACTCTCATTTGTGCTGATTATTTTTGATGCATTAAGCAATTTATCGAAAAAGTCTAATGCATATTTTGGAATGCCTAACTCATGGCCTCCCATTTCAACCTGAATGGTCTTAAATGCTCGGCGCTTATAAGCTGGCATGGTGTACCATACTTCACCCATTGCCATTGAAACATTATTGGGTTGCTTTAGCTTGAATAAATTTTCTGAGTTGGTGTATGTGTAATAAGCTAACAAATAAGTTGCCGCACACATCATTTTCGAGATGCCGCCACAGAGATTATATTCCCCACCTTTCCATTTAAATGTCATGGTTGGTTTGCTACGTGAAGTATTGAAGTGCTTGTCGGGGTCTTCTATGAACTGGTCATAGCACTGCTTAAATAGTTGCCTTAAAAAAGGAAGGAGTTGATATAAATCACTGCGGGTATAGGCTTCAAAAGATTCCTTGTCATTGTTGTCGAAAACCACCACGCTTTCAAAATAACTATTTGGTAATTCAAGGTGTTGAATAAATATTGTGGCCATGCTGCTACGTTTTTGAGTATAAGTAGTCCCCTTCATTTTCCCTAGCATAACCTTGGTTTGTAGGTAGCTCATATAGCCTTCTAATGAGCTTTGAGTAAAAGCTGAAACGCTTTGCTTATCACACCATCGAAGATATAGAGAGGTGTCATTGAAGATGGTATAGAGCGTATTAGGGCTTCCTCCTTCTTTAATGGTTTCCTCAAACCGCTCTTTTAACTGAAGGATAAACCCTTTTCGGTCCACAGCTTCAAATTGGCCACTTTGTATTAATTGGTTAGTGGATGGAAACCCTTTAGCCAAAAAGCGATTAAAGTCAGCGTTGTTTTTATTATTTGTTTCAAGGCGAATACAAAGCTCAGGATCCCAACCGCTTAGATAAGAAATATTATTCACCTTCACCTCCTAGCGCTTCGTGCATGATGCTATCAAGGATGCCGAATTTCATCTTGAAGGCGTCCTTGCGTTTCAAGAAGCGTAGATACTTCCAAGTGGTACTTTCATCTTTATGCCCCATCCACCCCATCAGAAGCTCCATACAATCGACAATGGGCAATTGAGCTTCTAGCAAGTCATTCAGGCGATATGTGCCGTAGGTGGCGCGTAAATCGTGGAAACGATGAGTGAATGAAGGATCTGTTTTTTTTATTTCGGCTCTGAACTCAACCCACCGAGCTTCAATGGATTTACCCGTAGCAGGGTTGCCTTGTTGGCTAACAAAAAGTGGTTCGTGACGATCACAACGCTCTAGTATTTCAATGGTCTTCTGGGTGAAGCTGACAGCATCGCTGTGTAATTGTTCTATTTTCTCGTTAAGCCTAGTAACACGCTTAAGGCGGCGTTCTGAAATTCGATACTCATTCAACGATTGGATCAAATCCGATGAAATCTCGACAGTCCGAGTTTTTAAGAACTTGGTTTGTACGCCAGTAGAGCGGGGGCATAACAGAATTTCAAAGCGATGCTCGCTCTCAGCAAGCGGGGTTGCAGTGTCTAGCGCATCTAGAGTTAGGGTTGCCACTTCTTCAACCCGCATTCCTGTATCAATTGCAAGCAAGGCTTGTAGGCGCAACTCTTCAGAAGTTTGTGGAAGGTGTTGAGTTAAAATACCAAGAGCATCAAGGCTTAATGGGGATAGTGGCCTGATGTTTTTACTATCTGCATCCCTCGGAACCTTTATGCGTAAATCACTGGTCTCAACAATGAAAGTTGGGGATATGTGGGCAAGCATCCCACTGTTCTGAACAGAGACAAACTCCATTTTGAATGGAGCTTCCTTCTCATTCTTTACGCGTAGGTAACCATCATGCAGTAGCCACTTATAGTAATTGACGATTTGGTTCATACGAACACTGGCAGTGCTGTGTGCAAGCTCGCCTTGCTTTATTTGCTTGAGCAGGTGAGAGCGGTACAGGTAAGTTGGTTTGAGCCGTTTGACTGGCGGGAATTTATCCCAGCGTAGTCCCTTGTCCTCAAGAAATTGGTAATAGGCACGCAGTGCCTGTGCGCAGGGAGATAGGTCTTCTGCCTTCTTTACTGCCTTGAGATAAAACAGGTAGCTGTTGGCTTCGTGATTGAATACACCATCTTGCGAAAAGAGGGTTGGCAGCGAACCGATATTGTCATTGGAGGGGAGGCAATGGAATGTACCATTATCCAGTTTTTGTAGCTCAGTCTCTTTGAAAACATCGCTGGAGTGTACAAGGTATGTCATAAATCATCCTGAAAAATATCACCGTCCATGTATACAGTATGGACAGTGATTGATTATTTTCCAGATTTGTTTACGTGTGCAAGATGCTTTTCCTACACTAACCCCTCATGGTAACGAACTCTTCAGAGCCTGTTGGGTGGATAGCCACAACAGAGTCGAAGTCTGCTTTGGTTGCGCCCATCTTCATTGCTACGCCGAAGCCTTGAATCATTTCATCAACGGTGAAGCCGATGCCGTGTAGACCAACAACCGTTTCTTCTTCGCCAGCACATACTAGCTTCATCTTACATGGTTGACGGTGCTTAGTAACCGCTGTGTACATCGCAGTAAAGCCAGACGTGTAGACTTTGATGTTGTCTTTGCCGTACTTCTCTTCTGCTTCTTGAGTCGTTAGACCGATAGTGCCGATTGGTGGGTGGCTAAATACCACAGTAGGAACAAGATCGTAGTCCATCTTCGCGTTTGGTTTGTTGTTGAACAGACGCTCAGAAAGTTGACGACCCGCTTTAACAGCCACTGGTGTTAGCTCGATACCACCTTCCATGATGTCACCTACACAGTAGATGCCTTTCACGTTGGTTTCTTGGTATTCGTCTACCTTGATGTAGCCACGATCGTTCGTTGCAACGCCAGTTGATGCTAGGTTGATAGCGTCAGTTGCTGGGTGACGACCGATTGCCCAGATTAGGGTATCAACGTTTTGGCTCTCACCGTTTTCTAGGTGCAGAGTTAGGCTGCCGTCTGCTTCTTTTACTACTTCTTTTGGCACAGAGTGGGTGTGCAGCGTTGGACCTTCTGCGTCCATTACTTCTACTAGTGTTTCGATGATCATTGGATCGAAGCTACGAAGTGGTGATTCTTTACGAACGAATAGGTGCGTTTCTGTGCCAAGTGCATGCAGCACGCCAGCGATTTCTACCGCGATGTAACCTGCACCGATCACTGCAACGCGTTTTGGTTGTTCAGCAAGCTCGAAGAAGCCGTTTGAATCGATGCCGTATTCTGCGCCTGGGATGTTTGGAATCGTTGGACGACCACCTACTGCGATCAGGATGTGATCCGCTGTGTAGTGTTCACCGTTTACTTCAACCGTTTTCTCGTCAACAAACTTAGCAAAGCCTTTGATAACGTTTACTTTGTTGTTGCCAAGAACGCGGTCGTAAGATTGGTGGATACGACCAATGTAAGCCTGACGACTCTCAACCAGTTTGCTCCAGTCGAAACCTTTTACATCTACATCGAAGCCGTAGTCTTCTGCGTACAGGTTCATTGCTTCTGCAACTTGTGCGCCGTGCCACATTACTTTTTTAGGCACACAACCAACGTTTACACAGGTACCGCCAAGGTCTTGAGCTTCGATAAGCGCTACTTTAGCACCGTACATTGCCGCACGGTTTGCTGATGCGATACCGCCGCTGCCGCCGCCGATACAGATATAATCAAAATGAGTCGCCATTACTTTCTCCAAGAGCTTATTAATTTTGTCTGACAACAACTACATTGGGGTGGTGGGTGATGAACTCAACAGCCCAACGGAATTGTTGTTATTTCCATGTCCCTATCATAAATCGAGTCTAGCAATTTCCTAAATGGGAAAAAGTGACATTGCTTATGACAAATAGCGATGAAAGGATAGCAAAGCGGAATAAGGCGCTATTCCGCTTAGTGTTTTTCATGCTTAGGGGAGGGGAAAACCATTAACCGCAGCAGCTTGATGTGCCACAGCCTGACTGGGCTTGCACGTCTTTACCATCCGCAAGATAAGTGTTGGTTAGGTAGAAATCGCTAAACAGCTGCACGAAGTCTTCCGATACCGTCTTCTCTACTAATCCTGATTCTAAGATGTGCTTTTGCCACGCCTGCATTTTTGGCAGACCACAGAAGAAGTCGTAACCAGAGTGCGCTTTGACGATGGCAGCGCGATGCAGAAGCGGCAACCAAGCCACGTCTACATTGCTTAGTTCATCGGATTTAAAGAACTTGGTTTCACCAGACAGCTGGTTTTCTGCTTTTTGGAACGCTTTGCTCAGTTTCTCTGCACGTTCTTCAAAGGTTGCTTGGTCTTTGCTGCTCATCGTGCCGCATTGTGCCAAGTAGTGTTTAGAACCTAGGTAGCTCCAAGCTCGGTCTAGGGCGCGTTGTTCGTTTGTCACGCCTTGCTCTAACGGACCGTATTCGTCTTCGATGTATTCGATGATCGCATCAGACTCAAACAGTGCCGTGCCAGATTCTGTCACCATCACAGGCACTTGACCGTTTGGTGAGATGTCTAGGAACCATTGTGGCTTGTCTTTTAGGTTGATGTATTCAATCTCGTAAGGGATCTGTTTTGCTTCTAGTGCCGCGGTTACGCGTTGAACAAATGGGCAAATTTTAAAACTGATAACTTTAAGCATGGTCATTTCTCTCTATGTTTTAGCTTGTTTACATCCCTAAGACGCAGGCAAAAAAGAAAAGACGAAGCGAAGACGAAAATTTTTTGGAAAATAAATAAAAAAAGCGCAACGAGGTCATCGTTGCGCTTTAAGATTCTGAAATTCAGTGTTTTTTATTCTGGAACGATCCAGTCGACTTTCCAGTGACCCGTTGCTGGCGCGATCGCTTCTTGCAGGAATGGCAGAATTTCTTTCATCTGGCTTTCCAGTTTCCACGGTGGGTTAATCACGATCATGCCCGATGCCGTCATGCCGCGCTCGTTGGTGTCTGGAGATACGCCCAATTCGATTTGCAGAATTTTGCGAATGCCAAGCCCTTCCAAACCTTCAATCATGTCTTCGATGTCATGGCGGTTTACGACTGGGTACCAAATCGCGTAGATGCCCGTTGCCCAACGTTTGTGGCTTTGGTAAATCGCTTGCACGACGTCGCGGTACTCTTTCGCTAGCTCGTATGGTGGGTCAATCAGCACCAAACCACGACGCTCTTGCGGTGGCAGACTGCCTTTTAGACGCTTAAAGCCATCTTCTTTGTAGATGCTCACTTGGCGATCACGATGGAACTCTTGCTCTAGTAGTGGGTGATCGGCTGGGTGCAGCTCAGTCAGAACCATGCGGTCTTGCGGGCGGATTTGCGCACGTGCAACGCGCGGTGAGCCTGGGTAGTAACGCAGGTTCTCACCGTTGTTCAATGTTTTGATTGAATCGATGTAGCTTGCGATCTCTTCAGGGGTGTTTGAGTTATCCCAAATGCGCGCGATGCCTTGTTTGTATTCGCCCGTTTTCTCAGACCATTCGTGAGTCAGATCGTAGCGTCCCACACCCGAGTGGGTATCGTGATAAACAAACGGCTTATCTTTTTGCTTTAGTGCATCAAGAATGAGGCTTTGAACGATGTGTTTTACCACGTCAGCATGGTTGCCAGCGTGGAAGCTGTGGCGGTAACTTAACAAATTAAACTCTCGAAACACTCTTTGACTGAGTGTGGTCTGTGATTTTCGCGATATGGCGGTATTATACTCAAGTAACTTGAAGAAGTAGAACTTCGATTCAAATCAGTATCAGTGATAGGGATTCGCTATTGAAATTTCTTTAAGTCACCCATACTTAGTATGAGTAAACAAATTGAACCTAAGTGGGACTACGTCGCTCCAATAGAGTGCCAAACCGAACTTAGGCATAACAAGACTCAAGGACAGAGTAAGCGCTCTTTGACCCATTCGGTCATTGCTGCATCGAGAAAGGGAACGGAAATCCCCCCATCCATGTTGTCGGCTTGCCTGTGCATTGAGTTCGCCTACTGTTTTGCAAACACCAACAGGTGCTTTGCAAATGCGAATAGGCAAATACAGAGCCAAAACACAAAAGGAATTATTCATGTCTAATCCACTTCTTACGTTTACGGATCTTCCTCCGTTTTCGCAAATCAAACCAGAACACATTAAACCTGCAGTGGAGCAGGCGATTGCGGATTGTCGTGCCAAGATTGACGGGGTACTAAAAGACAACGCAAACCCAAGCTGGACCAGTGTGATCGCGCCTATTGAAGAAGCGGATGACCGCTTGAGCCGCATTTGGTCACCAGTGGGTCACATGAACTCAGTAGTGAACAGCGAAGAACTTCGCGAAGCTTACGAAAGCTGTCTACCAATCCTGTCTGAGTACGGTACTTGGGTTGGTCAGCACAAAGGTCTTTACGAAGCGTACAAAGCGATCAAAGGCAGCGAAGAGTACGCGACACTAACGCGTGCACAGCAGAAGACCATTTCGGATTCACTACGCGACTTCGAGCTTTCGGGCATCGGTCTACCATCAGACGAGCAACATCGCTACGGCGAAATCAGCAAGCGCATGTCTGAGCTGAGCTCAAAATTCTCCAACAACGTGCTGGATGCAACCATGGGTTGGACTAAGCACGTTGCCGACGAAAAAGACCTAGCGGGTATGCCAGAATCTGCACTCGCAGCGGCAAAAGCGGCAGCAGAAGCGAAAGAGCTCGATGGCTACCTAATCACGCTAGATATCCCATCTTACCTACCAGTTATGACGTACTGTGATAACCAAGACCTACGTAAAGAAGTGTACGAAGCGTACGTAACGCGCGCTTCTGACCGTGGTCCAAACGCAGGCAAGTGGGACAACACAGAAATCATCACTGAGCAGCTAAAACTGCGTCATGAAATCTCTCGTATGTTGGGTTTCAACACTTACAGCGAGAAATCTCTGGCAACCAAAATGGCAGAGAATCCAGCGCAAGTTCTTGGCTTCTTGAACGATTTGGCTACCAAAGCGAAGCCACAAGGTGAGCGCGAAATCGAAGAGCTACGCCAGTTTGCTAACGCAGAATTTGGTGTTAGCGAACTAAACGTGTGGGACATTGCGTACTACAGCGAGAAGCAAAAGCAGCACTTGTTCCAAATCTCGGATGAAGAACTGCGTCCTTACTTCCCTGAATCAAAAGCAGTAAGTGGTCTGTTTGAAGTGCTAAACCGCGTGTTTGGTATGACAGTGACAGAGCGTGAAGGCGTGGATACTTGGCACGAATCCGTGCGTTTCTTCGATATCTTCGATGGCGAAGGCACACTGCGCGGCAGCTTCTATCTAGATCTATACGCACGCGAACACAAACGTGGCGGTGCGTGGATGGACGATTGCCGTGGTCGTCGTGTGACGCTATCTGGCGAGCTACAAACACCGGTTGCTTACCTAACGTGTAACTTCAACCGTCCTGTGGGCGACAAGCCTGCACTGTTTACGCACGATGAAGTTGTTACTCTGTTCCACGAGTTTGGTCACGGTATCCACCACATGCTGACGCAAGTAGAAACAGGCGCGGTATCGGGTATCAACGGTGTACCTTGGGATGCGGTTGAGCTACCAAGTCAGTTCCTAGAAAACTGGTGTTGGGAAGAAGACGCGCTGGCGTTTATTTCTGGTCACTATGAGACTGGCGAGCCGCTACCAAAAGCGATGCTAGATAAAATGCTAGCAGCGAAGAACTTCCAGTCGGCGATGGGCATCCTACGTCAGCTAGAGTTCGGCTTGTTCGACTTCACTCTGCACACAGAATACGACCCAGAAGTGGGTGCTCGTGTGCTTGAAACCTTGGCAGAAGTGAAAGAGAAAGTGGCAGTTGTACCAGCGGTAGAGTGGGCGCGTTTCTCACACAGCTTTGGTCACATCTTCGCGGGTGGTTACAGCGCGGGTTACTACAGCTACCTATGGGCAGAAGTGCTGTCTTCAGACGCGTTCTCTCGCTTTGAAGAAGAAGGCATCTTCAACAAAGAAACCGGTCTGAGTTTCTTAAACAACATCCTAGAAATGGGTGGCAGTGAAGAACCAATGGAGCTATTTAAGCGCTTCCGTGGTCGTGAGCCAGAAATCGATGCGCTACTGCGCCATTCTGGTATCGCAGCGTAATCTCGATTGAGAATGAAAATGGGCAGCCAAGTGGCTGCCCATTTTTTTGTTCATAGATTCAACTTTTAGTATCAGATTCAGAGCGTTATGGATTTACGCTGCGATTGATCGGGTTTTGCAGTGAAATCAGCGTCTCGGTGGATTGCACTTCGTCGATCGCTTGAAGCTTATCAATTAATACAAATTGCAGCTCCTCAATCGACTTGCACATCAATTTGACGAATATGTTATACGCGCCAGTGGTGTAGTAAGCTTCTACCACTTCATCGAGGGCATTGAGCTTTTCTAGCGCTGAATGATAGTCGCGCGCGGCATTCAAGTTGATGCCGATAAAGCAACATACGTCATATCCTAGCTTTTTGGTATTGACGATTACCTCAGTACCTTCGATGATGTCTGCCGCTTTCATTTTCTCGATACGAACGTGGATGGTCGCTGGACTGACATTAAACTGTTTTGCCATTTCCGCGTAAGGCTTACGCGCATCTGCCATCAGAGTTTTGAGAATAGCGCGATCGAGATCGTCGAGTTTAGGCAAGCTCGCATTCATACAATTATTTCCGTTGGGTATGAGGTTTAAAGTTCATTTTATACTCACAGCGGACAGGATTCACAAGGTTTACGCAGGGATAACCGCGAGGTAGCTCTGAAGTCATGGAGTTGATGTGCCATTTTTTCTGTTTTGCATAGCGATCATGTTCAGTGCTGTCGCTGCGGCGCAAGAGCAAAAAGTCCTCGTTGTTCACTCTTACCACCAAGGTTTCTTCTGGACGGATTCTATCCAGCGTGGTTTCACCCAGCAGCTTGAGGGGCGACAGCTTGATACGCGCGTGTTGTATCTCGATTCCAAACGCAGTCAAAGCCAGCACTTCTTCAGTCAGCTGGAGTCACTTTACCGTACCAAACTGAGCGAAGAGCATTTCGACGCGATCGTGGTCAGCGATAACAATGCACTTGCTTTGATGCAGCGTTTGTCTTCGGTTATCAAAGATACACCAGTGATTTTCAGTGGTATCAATAACTATCATCCTGCACTGCACCAAGGGTTGAAGGCGACGGGCGTGATTGAAGACGTCGATCTGTCCGCCAACCTCGCCTTAATTGAGCGTTTGCATCCGACCCACAAGCAAATCCTTATTGTCAGTGACCATTCTGTTACTGGGGCGGCACTTCGTGCTCAGATCGAAGACTTTCTTGATGGTAACTCAGCATATCGCGACAAAATCCTTCATTTAGTGCCGGAAACAGTAGATGACTTAAAACAGCAAGTGTCGCAAATGAACATCGATAACGTAGTGCTGTTTTGGACT
Source organism: Vibrio sp. MM46 (assembly GCF_027587135.1). Lineage (NCBI taxonomy): Bacteria > Pseudomonadati > Pseudomonadota > Gammaproteobacteria > Vibrionales > Vibrionaceae > Vibrio > Vibrio sp. MM46. The sequence continues at coordinate 153,299 of NZ_JAPPTO010000011.1, read as the reverse complement.
TACTACCGCGATATCCACGGTAACGTCGCGACCGATAAAGACTGGCGTGATATCAACCAAGCCTCTAATGCGCCGCTGTTCATGGTGCACGATATTGGACTTGGGCACGGTGCGGTTGGCGGTGTGATTCAAACTGGCTATCGGCAAGGTTTTGAAGCTGCGAAGTTGTTGGCGCAAGTGCTGGATAACCCACAGCAACCTTTGCCTGCGATTGTGCGTGCAGAATCGGACATCAAACTCGACTATCAATCGGTTGTGCGTTGGGGTTTAGGCGCAGAACAAGAAGCCTCGTCGGTGTTCTTCAATAAGCCAGTGGAATTTACTGAACGTTACGCCCGAGAAATTAAACTGTTTGGCAGTGTGCTGGTGGCGATGACCATCGTGATTATGCTGCTTAGTTACTACCTGCATCGCATTCGTCGCAGCGAAAGTATTGCTCGCGAGAGCCAGACGATTTTGGAATCGGTGTTTGACCAAAGTATGCAGTACATGGGCATTCTCGACCAACATGGTTTGCTTAAATCCGGTAACGATCGTCTGCAATCGTTACTTAATCATCAGGATATGCGTGTCGATCGTCCGCTTTGGCATCATAAAAACTGGAGCGAAGACGCACGCCAGTTACTTGCCAATTACTTCCAGTCCAGCCATCGCCAAGTCTCCACTTTTGAAACGGAGATCTGGAGTAAAGAACATGGCGCTATGGTGCTGGAAGTGTCCCTCAAACCGTTTTCTCAGCAAGTGGCAAACCAAGAACAATACTTGTTTGAAGCGCGTGACATCACCAGCCGTAAAGCGATGGAAGACAAGCTCTACCAACGTGAATCGAGTTTGCGTAACTACTACGAGCAGCAACCGGTAATGATGGTGACGTTAGATAACAATAACCGCATTCAGGAAGTGAACCGTTTTGCTCAGCAGCTTTTGGGTTATCAACCGTTGGATATGCTGGGGCATCGCCTACGTGAGTTCTATTCGGACGAAAAAGCACTGATCCCGCGCCAAGTGTTATTACAACCGCAGCAAGTGATGCACGGCGTTTGGCGTCGCGAAATCGAATATCGCCATGCTGATGGTCACCGTGTTTGGGTACGTGAAAACATTCGCCCATTAAGAGATTCCGACCAATTGCTGATCGTAGGTGAAGACATCACTGAGACCAAGAAGCTCGCCAAACAGCTAGAGTATCAAGCACGTTACGATTTACTCACTGACACCTACAACCGCAACTACTTCGAGTTAGAGCTGCAAACCGCACTGCGAGAAGTAGAAAGCCACCGTCGGGTCCATGCAATGTTGTATCTCGATCTCGACCAGCTCAAAGTGCTTAACGATACCGTGGGTCACGATGCGGGTGATGCGGCTATTCAGTTCTGTGCCAGCATGTTGGAAGAGGTGCTGCCATACAATGCAGTCTTGGCGCGCATGGGTGGTGATGAATTTGCTGTGTTGTTGAAAGATTGCGATGAGCACGGTGCAATTAACGTTGCCAAGCAGATCATCACGACCTTGAGCGAACAGCTTTTCCGTTGGGAAGACACGCAACTGTTTATGAGCTGCTCAGTGGGCATTCGTATCATTGACCACACTGCCGAAACGCCACAAATGGTCCATGCTCAAGCAGATTCGGCGTGTCACGTTGCCAAAGAGCAGGGGCGCAATCGCTATAACCTATTCAGCTTAGATAACGAAGAGCTGCAACGTCGCCAGTTAGAAATGCAGAGCGTTAATCTAGTGCACGAAGCGCTATCGAGTAAGCGTCTTGAACTGTTTGCTCAGCGCATTGTTAACTTAAGCGGTGAAGGCTCACCATTGTGCTTTGAGATTCTGGTACGTATTCGTGATGCACAGGGCAATTACTTGTCTCCTGGTGTTTTTATCCCAGCCTCTGAGCGCTACAACATCGCGCACTGGATTGATAAACAAGTGATTACCCAAACCCTAGAGTGGTTTGAAGCTCGCCCAGAGATAGTAGAAAAACTCGGTCGCTGCGCGATCAACTTGTCCGGTCAGTCGATGGGGAATCAAGAGTTTATCGACTTCCTGCTAGAGCGTTTGCAGTCGTCCTCGATTCCTTGTGAGAAGATCTGTCTAGAAATTACTGAAACTGCAGCGATGAGCAATATCGACCAAGCGCTCGGCTTCTTCACTCGCGTGCGTACGCTGGGCTGTTTGATTGCATTGGACGATTTTGGTTCTGGCTTGTCTTCTTTCGGCTACTTAAAGCAGCTTCCAGTCGATATCGTGAAAATTGATGGTCTTTTTGTGCGAGATATCAACGTAAACGAGATGGATCGCGTGATGGTGCGTTCAATCAACGACTTAGCCAAGCAGATGGGCAAAGTCACGGTGGCGGAATTTGTTGAGAATGACCAAGTCAGAGAGCTGCTGATCGAGCTTGGTGTCGACTATGGGCAAGGTTATGGCATTGGGCATCCCAAACCTTTGGCTGAGCTGGTTGACGAACTTCAGCAACTTTAACCATCCAGACGAACGTCATCTAACTTCTCCCCAACCTAGCAATTAGAGGCGGGTTGGGTATACACTCAGCGCCAGTTAAACCGATTTTTACTGGAGCCTCCTTTTGCAACTGCAATTGATTTGTGAAGACCCATCTCAACAGTCTCACCTTGATGAACTCGCTGCGCGCTGGCAGCTTTCTCACACTGATGACAGTGACTTTGCCTTAGTCCTAACGACAGAGCGTTTAGAGCTGCGTAAAGTGGATGAGCCAAAGCTGGGTGCAATCTTTGTGGATTTGATTGGTGGTGCAGTAGGGCATCGTCGCAAGTTCGGTGGCGGTAAAGGTCAGGCTATTGCGAAAGCGGCGGGTTTGAACAAAGGCGCAACCCCAACCGTACTGGATGGCACTGCCGGTTTAGGGCGTGATGCGTTCGTATTGGCGTCGTTAGGCTGTAAAGTCCAAATGGTTGAGCGTCACCCAGTGGTCGCTGCATTGTTGGATGACGGTTTGGCACGCGCGAAACACGATCCAGAAATCGGAACTTGGGTATCAGAGCGCATGTCTTTGATTCACGCTTCTAGCCATGATGCGTTGGAGCAATTGGCGCAAGATAAAGACTTCGTTCAGCCAGATGTGGTTTATCTCGACCCGATGTACCCACACCCTGAAAACAAAAAGAAATCGGCATTAGTGAAGAAAGAGATGCGCGTCTTCCAATCTCTAGTTGGTGCAGATCTTGATGCGGATGGCTTGCTTGCTCCAGCAATGGCATTGGCGAGCAAGCGTGTGGTGGTCAAACGCCCTGATTACGCCAACTGGCTTGATGAGCAAAAGCCGAGCATGGCAATCGAAACTAAAAAGAACCGTTTTGATGTGTATGTGAAGGCATCAATGGCGTAATTCAACTAGGGTCTATTGACCTTTTGAGCTGATTTTTGCAGCCGTTTGTGGATTCTTCCTTCTTTATAAACTAAGAAAGAGGCAGAGGCTTTGAAATGTAGTTGCCCTACCTGATAAGCCGATAACGCAGTAGAAAGGAGCCACAAACGCTGCCCAAAGGGTTCGGCTAAAAGCGTTTTACTCTTTGTTGAGAGGATTTTGCTTAGAATAACTAGGCTACAAACCTCTCGCCGCGATTAAAACGCTTTTATCTCGAACAAAATTTAACCGCAAAAGGTCAACAGACCCTAAACACCTGACGACAAAAAACTTCTTCTCACAGCGCCTAATTTGGCGCTGTGTTTGTATCTGGTGTTTGCTCTGCTTATTGATACTTTTCTCTTGCTAATTCGGCATACTGACTGTATATCTAACTAAGAATTATTATTATTTCACTTGTGTGATGTCGTAGAGTAAAACAGTCGAGAATTGGGAAGCTGGAGTAGTAGCATGGCGAAACGTTTATGTAAGATGAGCCGCAAACAGATTGCTGAGAGTTTGGGTGACATTCACCGCTTGGTGGTAGCACCTAAGTTTGTCTGCCGCTCTTGTGCTCGTTCTTCTGCCTCGAAAAACACCTTGTGTAAGCCTGCCGCGATTCCACCTCAAAAGTGTCAAGACAAACCGCTGTCTGAGCAACAGGCTTGTGGTCTATTGGCGGAAGCACTGCCAACCCCATCTCTAACTCAAGATACCCCAATCATCATGGCACCAGAACAAAGCGTAGAGAAAGCCGCGATCGTTAAACGTGTTGTGGAACGAGTGAAAGAGAAGAAACTGGCAGCAAAAGTCGCAGCCGTAACCTCACCCACCAAGTTAGAGGCGCCAGCTATGTTTGATTTGTCAGATAAGAAAGCGCTGAAAAAGGCGAAGAAAGCGGTTAAGAAACATTACAAGCAGCAGAAGAAGTTGCTTAAGTTAGCCAAAAAGCAGCAAAAACTGCTCAAACGCCAGCGCAAGCTTGAAGCGCGTAATGCCAAACTAGAGGTGTTGCTGCCAACGCCACCAAACACGTTGATGAGTACAAGCTCGCAAGCCAAAGTGCATTAATCGAATCAAAAAAACGCTCTCCAGTTGGAGAGCGTTTTTTATTTTTAGGGACTGAATCTGGCTACTTGTTAGCGTAACTCATCTCTACGCGTTTTTTCACCCAAGTTTCGTTAATCCACAGTGATAGCATGATGATCGCACCACCAATGGCAAGTCGCGTCACATCGACATCGCGGTTCCAAATCACGATATTCACAATCAAACCAGCAGGGACAAGCGCGTTGTTCATTACCGCAAGTGCGCCAGCATTCACCATGGTTGCGCCTTTGTTCCACGCAAAGTAACCAAAGCCTGATGCAATCAAACCAAGGTAAGTCAGAATGCCCCATTGTGTTGCTGTGGTTGGCATCTTGTCCAAGTTACCCATTAGAGCAAAAGCGACGGTCGCCACGCACAATGCGCCCAAGTAGAAGTAACCAAATACCGTGTGCTGTGGCAGTTCAACCGACTCGGTTTCCATAATGTATTTATAGCCGACCTGACCGATGGCAAAACACAGGTTCGCTCCTTGTACGACCAAAAAGCCCATCAAGAAGTTTTCATTGATGCCTGCAAACTTAATCCACGCCGCGCCCAGCACTGCAATCGCCGCTGTGACCAAATACCAAGGCGAGAATCGACCTTTCAAGAAGTCATAAATCAAGGTGACGTAAATAGGGGTAAATACGGTGAACAGCAGTACTTCTGGTACAGAAAGGAGTAGGAAAGACTGGTAGTAGAAGCAATACATTAAGCCGAGTTGAAAGCCGCCCACGATCATCAATTTCGCGATCAGAGATTTGCTTACGCCACGGAATTTTAAGAAAGGAATGAAGACTAAGCTCGCCAGCGCAACGCGCATGAAAACAGAGAACCAAGAGTCAACCTGACCGGCAAGGTAAACGCCGATCAGGCTAAATGAGAATGCCCAAAGTAGGGTAACTGCGGATAGATAAGCCATGGATGAGAATCTTTATCAACAACAAATGTGCCCGCAGTCTAACCAAGTTTTAAGGTCACGCCAACGCAAATCAGTCTTTTAGCGGTACGACCAGCATATCGACGGGTGAGCAGTTAATAAGCTGGCGCGTCGACGAAAGAATCTTGCTCCAGAAATCTTGGTGATGACCACAAACCACCAAATCAATATTGTAGTCCTGAATGGTGTCGCACAGCTCGTTACTCAAATCACCGCTACCGACTAACGTATGCGTGATTGGGTACTCTGCGTATTCTTCAAAATTCGCTAACTGTGTACGAGACGCTTCCATCGCTTGGTGTTGCGCCTCCGCCATGTTGATGTCGATAAGCCCGGTGTAAAGCTCGGCGTAATTCACATCGATATGAATGAAAGAGACTTTCGCATCCAGAGGTTTAGCCAGTGACACGGCTTTCTTAATCAACACTTTACTGTCGTCTGAGAGGTCGACTGCCACAAGTACGTGTTTGTAACTCATATTGCTATCTCCTTGATAAGGTCATAGTGTCAGATTAGCACTAAGTCTCAGATAATTTTGCTGAAGTGATCTCATATCAATATCGTAGGTACAAAGTGTTGCCACAGTAATCATGTTATAGTGGCGTTATACCCAAGTGACTTCAAGACGTGGGATTCAGAGCTTTGTCACTGATTCGAGCGCAAGGAAAACATTGCAGCGTAATAGTTCGCTCTTACCAAAATGTTTGACGAAGAGATCGGTTCAGTGACAAGCTCCCAAAGGGCGAGTTATCTTGGCTTGCGAACATTGTTGACGATTATTGATTTAGAACCACTAGATCTTCAAACCGTCGCCTCGCCTGCAAACCAAGCTATTCTCGCTGAACCCACCCATCTTGAGGTTACTTGGGTATATTGCATGCACATAAATAGGAGTTAACATGCTGTCTCAAACTATGGTTGAACAATTGAATGAGCAAATTAACCTAGAATTTTTCTCATCCAATCTATACTTACAAATGAGTGCTTGGTGTGAAGACAAAGGTTTTGAAGGTGCGGCTGAATTTTTACGCGCTCACGCCGTAGAAGAAATGGAGCACATGCAACGTCTTTTCACTTATGTAAGTGAAACTGGCTCAATGCCAATCCTAGGTGCGATTGAAGCACCTAAGCATGACTTTGCTAGCCTTGGCGATGTTTTCCGTGAAACCTACGAACATGAGCAAATGATCACGGAAAAGATCAACAAATTGGCGCATGTTGCATTTACAAGCCAAGACTACTCAACGTTTAACTTCCTACAGTGGTACGTGGCTGAACAGCACGAAGAAGAGAAGTTGTTTAAAGGGATTTTAGATAAGATCGAATTAGTTGGTGAAGACGGTAAAGCATTGTTCTTCATCGATAAAGATCTAGCACAAATGGCAAAAGAAGGTTCATCTTCAATTATGGGTGCTCCAGCTGCATAACGTGTTCCCGACGCGGTAAGCAGCGGGTTAAGGACGAAGCATTGGTCGTCTTTATCTCTTGAGCATCGTTGAAGATGTAGGGAGGAAAAGATGATCAGTGGAGACACAATCTTATTTGCGCTAATGGTAGTAACGGGAGTAAACATGGTCCGTTATCTCACCGCTCTTCGTTCTTTAATTTACATCATGCGTGAAGCGCATCCTTTGCTTTATCAGCAAGTGGATGGCAATGGATTTTTCACCACCCATGGTAACGTCACCAAACAGGTGCGGTTATACCATTACATTAAGAGTAAAGAGTATCACCATCATCATGATGAGATCTTTACTGGCAAATGCGAAAGGGTGCGCGGGTTATTCATTTTATCGACCGCTTTACTTGGTGTGACCCTACTGGCTGCCTTCATTCTTTAAGCCAGCAAGCAGTGCTTGGAATTTAAGCGCTTTTCCCGCTCGACTTTTGTCGTTAGAATAGCGCCCGCAGAAAGCAAGGATGTGCATTACGCACATCCTTTTTTATTTTTGGACTTATATACCCAAACACCTCGAGGTTACTGGGTATAAACCAGTTTAAATAAGTAATTGAGCGTTACCCATGAGTAAGAAATTTGATGTTGTTGTAATCGGCGCAGGTGCGGCGGGTTTGATGTGTGCAGCAGAAGCTGGCAAACGCGGACGCAGTGTGCTCGTGCTGGATCATGCGAAAAAGCCAGGACGTAAAATCCTTATCTCAGGTGGTGGTCGTTGTAACTTCACTAACTACGACGTCTCAGCGAGCAACTACTTATGTCAAAACCCACACTTCGTGAAGTCGGCGTTGTCTCAGTACACCAACTGGGACTTTATCTCGATGGTCAGCAAGCATGGCATCGAGTTTGAAGAGCGCGATCACGGACAGCTGTTCTGTGTTGATGCATTCACTGCAAAAGACATCGTTAAGATGCTGCTAGCAGAATGCGACCTGCCAAACATCCAACAACGCTACCAATGTGATGTACATTCGATCGAGAAAACCGATGTGGGCTTCCGTCTGCATGCTGGTACTGAAAATATCGAATGTGAATCTTTGGTGGTGGCAACGGGTGGTCTGTCGATGCCTAAATTGGGCGCGACGCCATTCGGCTACAAGATTGCTGAACAGTTCGAGATCCCGGTGATTACCACTACAGCAGGTCTGGTGCCGTTTACGCTGCATAAAGAAGACAAAGAAGATTTCGCTGAACTATCGGGCATTGCGATCCCGGCAGAAATCACTGCGCAAGACGGTACTATGTTCAAAGAAGCATTGCTGTTTACTCACCGCGGCTTGTCTGGTCCATCGGTACTGCAGATCTCGTCATTCTGGAAAGCGGGTCAGAAGGTGACGATCAACCTCGTACCAAACGACGATATCGCTGAGCTACTAGAACGCAGCCGCGAGAAGCATCCAAACCAATCGTTGAAGAACACGCTAGCAAAAGTGCTACCAAAGCGTTTGGTTGAAGTGCTGATTGAGCGTAAAGAATTGGCAGACAAACCTCTTAAGCAGTTCAACCAGAAAGAGATGGCAACCATCGTTGAGCGTCTAGAAAACTGGGCAGTCGCACCGAACGGCACAGAAGGTTACCGCACTGCAGAAGTGACCCTCGGCGGCGTAGATACCGATCACCTGTCTTCAAAAACCATGGAATGTAAGAACATCAAAGGTTTGTACTTCATCGGTGAAGTGATGGACGTAACCGGCTGGTTAGGTGGCTATAACTTCCAATGGTGCTGGTCGAGCGGTTTTGTTGCTGGTCAGTGGGTGTAAGAAATAAGAAGCCTAGCTTAATTAGCTAGGCTTTTTTCTTTAAGGCTGAAGTGCCATTACCAGAATACGATGTATAGGATGACGGTGAGTGCGCAAACCAGACCGCCCCATTTTAAAGCCGCTTGAGATGGCGTCATATCTAAGGTTGTATTGGATTTAAACTCGACCCTCTCTTCTTTAAAAATCATGCCATAGACTGTCAGTATTGCGAGTACCGCGATTAGACAGTAAGACATGTTGTAGAGAAAGTGAATGTGAGGGTAGTTCGCTTGCATAAACGCGTAGATGATGGCGTTTGCAACAATACCAATCACACCAGCCCACTTGCCTGATGTTCTATTGATTAAGCCGTAGATAAATACCGCTAAAATACCCGTCGATACATAACCTTGGAATGACTGAATAAAGCCAAAGATTGATTTGAATTCAGCAAGCATAGGTGCGACGACACATCCAATTACTACAAACACACCAATGCAAATACGCCCAAACTTAACATATTCACCTTGCGCTGCTGCTGGACGGATATAGCGTTGATAAACGTCCATTGTGAGCAATGTTGAAGCGGCATTAAGGACAGCTGCGAGGGATGAGATAATTGCTCCCATCAAAGCTGCGATTACGAAACCGAGAACACCCGTATTTTTGGGGATCAACTTAGTGATGAGTAGCCCCATCGCAGAGTCATATTTATATGGGTTGATCGCTTCTTTTACTACGTTTCCCTCTCCTAAACGAGCGACCACTTGTTGGTTATGTTCTAGGATTTCTTCAGCTTTGTTAGGGTGAGAGTTAGCGTATTTACTATCAAGAATAAATACCTTGTTGGTATCGATGTCAGAGACAGCCTGCTCATAACTAGAGAATACACTGCCGCCAGCGTCTAGGTTGGCACTTGCTTCCATATCCGAAGAGAAAAGGTTGAAAGCGATGATGCCTGGTATAACGATAATAAATGGGATGATCAGTTTTAACCCAGCAGCTAAAACTAAACCTTTTTGTCCATCACCAAGAGAAGCGGAACCCAAGATTCTTTGGGTAATGTATTGGTTTAAACCCCAGTAGTAAAAGTTTGGAATCCAGATACCTAGCAGTAATACTGGCCATGGCATTGCTGGTGTATCCATGTGCATTGATTCACTGTTTAGTGCATTGAATTTGGTCAGAACACCAGCATCAGAATTGATGTGGGCTGCATTCCCTGTTGAAGAAACTAATTGAGAAACATCAACTGCACCAAGAGCATCAAACGCGAAATAGGTAATGATCGCTCCGCCCACAATAAGAGCAGTGCCTTGTAATAAGTCCGCCCAAGCACACGCTTTTAGACCACCAAAGGCTACATAGAGTGCAGCCATCCCACCTAGGATCCAGCATGCAAAGGGTAAAGAGACAAAATAGCCGAATTCAGCAAACAGCTTTGTCATCGTTATCGCACCAGCATAAATCACCCCAACTAAGCTAACTCCCACAAGAATTAGAATCATTGATAAGGTCATCGCAAGGCGCGCCCAGTGGTTGTAACGAACTTCTAAAAACTCGGGAATTGTTGTTATGCCGGTTTTAAGGAAATAAGGAAGTAAAACGAAGGCAACGACAACAAGTGTAATTGCAGCGATCCACTCCCAACTTGCTACGGAAAGCCCTTCTAATCCAGCACCTTGCCCGGACATACCTACAAATTGTTCTGCAGAAATATTGGCAGCGATCAGTGAGAAACCAATCAACCACCAACTCAGACCTCGACCTGCAAGAAAATAATCAGCAGCACCGTTATCCGAGTTTGCTCCATTGGTAGCGGGCTTACTTTTTATCATGCCGACGCCAATGACGGCGATCATGAATGCCAGTGCTACAGTTATATCGAGAATACCCATTTTCTATAGACCTTTTGTTTCATTAATTTGTGGAAACGATTTCACCTATAAGTATGTAATCCTTGTGATTATTATTATTTTTAACGTAGAGTCGTCTATTATTGTTTTGTTTTATGGTGGTATCGTTTACACAAGAATCTATTTTTTTATAAAACGTATTACGAGGTAAAAACGTATTAGCTGTGATTTTGATCACTTGTCATGGGGGGCTTATGTGATCGTGTCAGGCAAGTTAAATAATTGATTGTGATGAATAATGAGAACTTATTTTGTGCGTAAGGGAAACAACCAGATAGGCAATACACGGTGACAGAATAGGGGGATAGAGACAAAAACCGAGCGCAGTGCTCGGTCTTTTTTATGTAAACAACTTCTCTGCGCGTACTGGGGCGCTAAAGCGGAAGCCTTGTCCGTAGATGCAGCCGCGCTCGAATAGGTATTGGGCTTGCTCGTCGGTTTCGATGCCTTCTGCGACCACTTTCAATGACAGGGTTTGTCCCATCGCGATGATGGCATTCACGATCGCATTGCTGTCGGTGTTGCTTGGAACATCGCTTACGAAAGAGCGGTCGATCTTCAATTTGTTGATTGGCAAACCTTTGAGGTAAGACAGTGACGAGTAACCGGTACCAAAGTCATCAAGAGAGATCTCAATGCCAAGCTCGCGCAGCAAGTTGAGTGATGCGATGGCTTGTTGTGGGTCAATCAGCAAGAAGCTTTCGGTGATTTCTAGCTCTAGACGGTGCGCCGGGAATTCAGTCTCTTTTAGAATCACCCCAAGTTTACTGATGAAGTCCGATTGTTGTAGCTGAAGAGCCGATACGTTTACCGCGAGCTTGCCAAATTCAATGCCGTTATCTAACCATGCGCGACCTTGCAAACAAGCTTGCTCCAAGACCCATTTACCAATGCTTTGAATCAAGCCCGTTTTCTCTGCAATCGGGATAAAGTCCGCTGGAGAAATCATCCCAAGATCGGGATGTTGCCAACGCAGCAGGGCTTCTACGCCCACCAGTTCGTTTGCACTTAAGTTGTATTGCGGTTGGTACGCTAAATGAAGTTGGTTTTTCTCAATCGCTTCATGCAAAGCAGACTGCATACGCACGTGAGACACGGATTTATCGGTCAAATCTGGCGAGTAGAACGCGTAGCCGTTACGACCATTTTTCTTCGCCAAATACATGGCGGTATCGGCGTTCTTTAGCAAGGTTTCGCTGTCTTGTCCGTCTTGTGGGTAACGCGCCACACCTACGCTGGTGGAGATGCGTAAAGATTCGTTCTTGCTGACTTCAAAAGGACGGTTGAACAGGCAGAGTATGTCCTCAATGGTGTCGATCAGCTGCGAATCCGATTCGATATTCGGCAAGATAATGACAAATTCATCGCCACCAATACGTGCCACATGAGCGCGTAAGTGCAGCACATCTTGCAGACGTTCAGCGAGCTTAGTCAGCAGTTGGTCACCACAGAAGTGTCCCATGCTGTCGTTGATATGCTTGAAGTGGTCGATATCGAGGAACAGAGTCGCAAACGCGTGTTGATGTTTCTGACCGTTCTCAATGTGTTGTTCTAGCAAGCTGATCAAATGGGTACGGTTAGGAAGGTTGGTCAATGGATCGTAAAACGCCATGCGTTGCAGCTTTTCTTCGTGCGCTTTACGTACCGAGATGTCTTCGAACACACAGATGTAGTTGATCAGGTGGTTCTTATCGTCCATCACCGCACTGATGGTGGCGAGCTGTGGGTAAATGCTGCCATCTTTTTTACGGTTGATGAACTCGCCTTTCCACTGACCTTTGCTTTCTAGCTGACGCCACAACTGCTGATAAAACTCGCGGTCGTGATGCCCAGAACGCAAGATATTTGGGTTCTTACCGATCACTTCTTCTGCTGTATAACCGGTGATGTGGGTGAAGGCGCTGTTCACATCAAGAATGTTGGCTTTGCGGTCGGTGATCACCATCCCTTCGTGGGAGTTATCGAAGATTTTCGATGCCAATGACAACTGAGTTTCTACCATTTTTCGACGAGTGACGTTGCGTGTCATACCCAAAATACCAATCAGCTCTCCGGTTTGATTGCGGATTGGCGATTTGATGGTCTCCAACCAGGTTGGGTTGTTGTTGTCATCAATGAGAGTGCACTCTTCCACCGTGTTTTGGCTGCCTGTAGCGATCACCAACTGGTCGGTATCAATGAACTTTTTCGCTCGACGGCTACTGAACAACTCGAAGTCATTCTTGCCGACGATTTCACTGCCGGTCATTTTCCAAGAGTCTTCAACGCTGCGGTTGGTCATCGCGTAGCGACCATCAGTGCTCTTTATCCACGTGTGATCTTCTAAGCAATCAATGAATTCTTGTAGAGATGGCAGTAACTCTGGCAATTGAACATCGTGACGCTGCTGCTCTTTATGGTAAGTCTGAGCGACATCAAAGCCGACGCGTCCTGCCAACGCGCTTAACCATCCAGAAATGACAGTATCTTGATCGGTTGGATGAACCAATGCGAATGCAGCAAACAGCTCACCGCTCGGCAACCATATCGGGCAGTAACTCAAGGTTTGGTTTTGAAAGGGCGTTTGCTCAACAACAAGCTGAGGATAGATAAAGTGCTCAGTGGCTGGATCGAGAATCGCGACTATTTCACGATGATGTTGCGGCGATGTCGCCACCTCACTCAAGCGCCATTGGCGAGTGTAGCTGAAAGTATAAAGCTGACCGTGCGCCTGTGTGGCATCACAGCATTGTTGCAGAGCCTGTTTCCAGTCTGTCATCAATGCAGGGGAGATAGCGAAGCGAAACATAGTTAATAAAGCATCCTGAGCGCCCTTGGATTTATGTTGTTAACATCTAATTAGACGTTCATATCGGGCTTTGGCTATATCGTATCCAAAGCCCGAACAAATCCAAGCAAGGAACACTTCATTAATCGAGTAAACTGTTAGCTAGCTCTCTTTTTTATAAATCGCGTCTCATTTTTGCAATGGTTTCGGACGTCATCATTGAACGGTGTTCGCCTGTTTTTGCTTTTTGCCGAACTTCACTTGTTGAATCACCAAGCCACTGATGATCAGCACTAAGCCAATCAAAGTGGATGGGTGAATCTCTTCACCAATGATGGTCGCAAGCAGCATGAGCGAGATGAATGGTGAAGCAAAAATCAGGTTGCTGATGCGTGCGGTGTTCTCGGTGAGTTTGAGTGCCGTTAGCCACAACACGAAGGTTACGCCCATCTCAAACAGACCAACATAAGTCACTGCAGCCCAACCTTTCACTGTGATTTGGCTCCAGTCTGCGCCTTCATAAATGCTTAAGCCAATCGCAAACGGAATCGCAACCAGAAAGCCCAATAGCACGCCCACCACAGGGTCGGCTTTGTTTTTGGTGTTGAGAATCCAGTAACTTGCCCAAAGCAATGTGGAAAGTAGCGCTAACCCCACACCAAGCGGACTTTCGAATTCCATTCCGAGCACGTTGCCTTTGGTGGCAATCACGATGACGCCTAAATAACTAAAACCACAAGCAATCCAGTCTTTATTGCGGATCTTCTGACCCAAGAAAACCGCCGCCATCAAGGTGAGCGTGATCGCCCAACTGTAGTTGATCGCCTGCGCTTGGGAGGCTGGCAATAAGTCGTATGCTTTAAACAAGATGAGGTAGTACGCCAGTGGGTTAATCAATCCGAGCAGTAAGTAGTACCAAGGATTGGCAAGAAACGTTGAACTGAGCTGATTCAGCTTGCCCTGCACGCCACATACCACGATGAGCGCGATGGCTGAGACAATACTCGCCATGGTCAGCATCTGAATCGGTGAGAATTCCGCCAAAGTCAATTTAAATGCGGTCGCTACTGTTGACCAAAGTAATACCGCTGATAGCCCAAATCCTAGGGCGCGACGCTCGTTCATGATGCCTCTGTGTGATGATGTACCGCTCATCGCTGTTGGTTTGAGCAGGTGTGAGTATGTTGTACGGAGCGCCTAGTGTATGCGAGGATTTTTCATCCAACAAACTGGACATTTATCCAGTATGTAAATACCATTATTAGAGATAAAAAACACAGGCTAACTCGCTATTATGCAATGGATTCTTGAGCATCAATCTCTCATTCTGTCTTCTCTTTTTACCGCGACTATCAGCGGTGTTGCAGTGGGTTGGTGGGTTAAACAACGCTTTGCCACACAAACTCAATTGCTCGAACAACAGCTCTCTTCTGAAAAACAGCTTCATCAACAACAACTTGAACAAGTAAAGCAAAGTCTCGCTGAAGCACAGCAAGAATTGGATGAGCTTGATGACGAGCGCGATAAAGCGGCTTTCGAGGTGCGCCAAACTCACGGTAAATTGATGGCGGCGATGGAAAAACTGCGCTATTTCGAAGCAGTGAAGCAAGAGCGTCAGCAGTATTTTGATGAGCTAGGGCAGATGCGAGAGCATAAATCGCGTCTTGAAACCCAGCTTGGTGAGCAGCAAGCGCGCCACGAGCAAATTAACCAAGCCAATGCAGAAAAACTGCAAATTCTTGAACAAGCAGAAGTGCGTTTGAAGCAGCAATTTGAACACCTAGCGAATCAGTTGTTTGAAGAGAAAACCGCCAAAGTCGATATGCAAAACCGTCAGAGCTTGGAAGGTTTGCTGTCTCCACTTAAAGAGCAACTGGAAGGGTTCAAAAAACAAGTTAACGACAGCTTTAGCCAAGAAGCCAAAGAGCGTCACACCTTGGTGCATGAGTTGAAGAACCTGCAACGCTTGAACGAGCACATGACCCGAGAAGCGGTCAATCTGACTCAAGCTCTGAAAGGTGACAACAAGCAGCAGGGCAACTGGGGTGAAGTGGTTCTGGCTCGTGTATTGGCAGAATCTGGTTTGCGTGAAGGGCACGAGTACCAAACTCAGGTGAGCTTGCAAAACGAAGCGGGCAAACGCTATCAACCTGATGTGATTGTTCACTTACCGCAAAACAAACAAGTGGTGGTCGATTCGAAAATGGCGCTGGTGGCGTACGAGCGCTACTTCAACGCAGAGAACGACATTCAACGAGAGCAGGCGCTGAGCGATCACCTAGCCGCGCTGCGTGCGCACATCAAAGGCTTGAGTCTTAAGGATTACCATCAGCTAAAAGGCATCCAGAGCTTAGACTACGTATTGATGTTTATTCCGGTAGAGCCTGCATTCCAAGTTGCGATTCAAGCCGACCCAAGCTTGGTTAAAGATGCGATGGAACAAAACATTATTTTGGTTAGCCCTACCACTTTGCTGGTGGCGCTACGTACGATAGATAACTTGTGGCGTAACGAACGCCAAAATGAAAATGCCCAATTGATCGCGGAGCGTGCGGCAAAATTGTACGACAAACTACGCTTGTTCATTGATGACATGGAAGGGCTGGGCGGCGCATTAGACAAAGCCAACCAAACGTACCAAGGGGCAATGAACAAACTAGCGACAGGGCGTGGCAACGTGATTCGTCAGGCTGAAAGCTTTAAGCAACTAGGAGTGGAAGTAAAACGTCCAATCTCGCCAGATCTTGCTCAGTTGGCGCAGACAGAGTCATTTTCGGAAAATGCTTCTTTAGTAGAAAGACATCCGGCTGAGGATAAAGTAAACTAATCGCCCGCAGTACAGTGGGCGACCCTATTTGTTATCAACCGCCCCGAAGTGAGAAAGTGCTGCCCAAGAGGAATCAGAATGACGGACACAAGTGTGCAATCAAATACAGCGTTAGATAACGACACTACCCACTTTGGTTTTACCACAGTGGCAAAAGACGAAAAAGTGACCAAAGTTGCCGAAGTTTTCCACTCAGTGGCAGCAAAATACGACATCATGAATGACTTGATGTCAGGTGGCGTTCATCGCCTTTGGAAGCGTTTTACTATTGATTGCAGTGGCGCTCGTCCGGGACAACGCGTTCTCGATCTAGGTGGTGGTACTGGCGACCTGACGGCGAAATTCTCGCGCATTGTTGGCGACCAAGGTCACGTGATCCTAGCGGACATCAACAACTCAATGCTGAATGTAGGTCGTGACAAACTGCGCGACAACGGCATTGTGGGTAACGTGCATTACGTTCAAGCGAACGCAGAAGAACTGCCGTTCCCAGATGATTACTTTGACGTAATTACTATCAGCTTCTGTCTACGTAACGTCACCGATAAAGACAAAGCGCTGCGCTCTATGTTCCGCGTATTGAAGCCAGGTGGTCGTCTGTTGGTGCTTGAGTTCTCAAAACCAATCCTAGAGCCACTATCAAAAGTGTACGACGCGTACTCATTCCACCTATTGCCAAAAATGGGTGAGCTAGTGGCGAACGACGCAGACAGCTACCGTTACCTAGCAGAATCTATCCGCATGCACCCAGACCAAGACACGCTGGAAGGCATGATGAAAGAAGCGGGCTTTGAAAACACCAAATACTACAACCTAACGGGTGGTATTGTGGCGCTGCACCGCGGCTACAAATTCTAAGGATAAGCGGTATGCCATTTGAACCTCTTATCACTGCCGTTATTGAAACGACACTAAATACGCTGATTAAAGACGATCCTGAATTGGGTCGTCGTTTGTCACGTCTTAAAGGTCAGGTGATTCAAATTCATCTGAAAGAAATCAATAAGACACTGACGTTCATCTTCAGCCAGCAAATCGATGTTTTGGGTAATTACGAAGGTCAGCCAGATTGTTATCTGTCGTTGAATCTAAGCGTACTGCCTGAGTTGCGCGATCAAGCCAACATCACCCGCCTTATCAAACAAGACAAACTTGAACTTGAAGGTGACATCCAATTGGCACAGAAATTCTCTCAATTGATGGTGGATTGCAAACCTGATATCGAAGAGTGGCTGTCTCGCGTGACAGGTGATGTCGTGGCACATACTTTTGTGCAAGGCACCAAAAACGTCGGCGGTTTCTTTGCTTCTCAAGCAGAAAAACACCAGCGTCATTTTGCTCAAGTGGTAACAGAAGAGTGGAAACTGGCGCCAGCACCGCTAGAAATTGCCCACTTCTGTGACCAAGTGGATGACGTTCGTAGCCAAGCTTCTCGCGTTGAAGCACGTCTAAACGCATTACTAAACAAGTTCGATTCGGATAAGCCTGCGCTGGAGAACTCATGACGCCAGCAGAAATAAAGCGCTTATACCACATCATTAAAGTTCAGCTGGAATATGGCTTGGATGAGTTGTTGCCTGATCATCAACTGACCAAAGCGCCGCTTTTGATGCGCAAAAGCCTATTCTGGATGAAGAACAAGCACCCAGAAAAACCACTGGGTGAACGCCTTCGTCTCGCTCTGCAAGAACTTGGTCCGGTTTGGATTAAGTTCGGTCAGATGATGTCGACTCGCCGTGACCTTTTCCCTCCGCATATCGCTGATCCTCTTGCACTTTTGCAAGACCAAGTTGCGCCATTTGATGGGCAGTTAGCGAAAGAACAAATGGAACTCGCTCTGGGCGGTCCATTAGAAAACTGGTTTACTGAATTTGATATCAAACCGTTAGCGTCTGCGTCGATTGCTCAGGTGCATACTGCTCGATTAAAAGACACTAACCAAGAAGTGGTATTAAAGGTCATCCGTCCAGATATTCGTCCGGTCATTGATTCAGATCTAAAACTGATGCACCGAATGGCGCGTATAGTCGCCGGAGCGATGCCTGAAGCACGTCGTTTGAAACCAGTTGAAGTGGTTCGCGAGTACGAAAAAACCTTACTTGATGAACTCGATTTGCGTCGTGAAGCGGCGAACGCGATTCAACTGCGTCGCAACTTCGAAGGCAGTGAAGAGCTTTACGTACCAGAAGTTTTTCCTGACTTTAGTAATGAAACTGTCATGGTTTCTGAGCGAATATATGGCATCCAAGTCTCTGATATTGAAGGCTTGGAAGCGAATGGCACCAATATGAAATTGCTCGCGGAACGCGGTGTGAGTGTGTTCTTCACTCAGGTGTTTCGAGACAGCTTTTTCCATGCCGACATGCACCCGGGCAACGTGTTCGTTAAACCGGAGCATCCAGAGAATCCGATGTGGATTGGGCTGGATTGCGGGATCGTTGGTACACTTAATAGTGAAGACAAACGCTATCTGGCGGAAAACTTCCTCGCTTTCTTCAATCGTGACTACCGCCGCGTAGCGGAGTTGCACGTTGATTCGGGGTGGGTACCTGCCGATACCAATGTCGATGAATTTGAATTTGCGATTCGCATTGTGTGTGAGCCAATCTTTGCTAAACCACTGTGTGAAATCTCTTTCGGTCACGTACTTTTGAACCTGTTCAACACTGCGCGTCGATTCAATATGGAAGTGCAGCCGCAGCTTGTATTGCTACAAAAAACGCTGTTGTACGTCGAAGGACTGGGTCGCCAGTTGTACCCGCAACTAGATTTGTGGGAGACCGCGAAACCGTTCCTTGAAGAATGGATGATGAACCAAGTCGGTCCGCAAGCTTTAGTGAATGCCATTAAAGACCGCGCGCCGTTTTGGGCAGAGAAGTTACCGGAACTGCCGGAGCTGCTTTACGATAGCCTTAAACAAGGTAAAGCCATGAATCAACGCATGGATCAGCTTTACCAAGGTTACCGTCACAGCAAGCGTCAGCAGGCGACAGGAAAGTTTTTATTTGGCGTTGGAGCCACTTTAGTCGTATGCTCGGCAATATTGGTGGATAACGCTTATGAGCAGCTATCGATCGCTAGCGGTATCGCAGGGGTCACATTTTGGTTGCTTAGTTGGCGAGCTTATCGTCGATAGACGTTAAACTCTTGAAATAATTTTGTTTAAAGACCCGAGGTAAAAAGAATGGGTGGTATCAGTGTTTGGCAACTTCTAATCATTGCTGTAATTGTTGTATTGCTATTCGGAACTAAGAAACTACGCGGTATCGGTGGCGATCTGGGTGGTGCCGTTAAGGGCTTCAAAAAAGCAATGAGCGAAGATGAGCCTGCGAAGAAAGACGACAAAGACGCAGACTTCGAGCCAAAAAGTCTAGAAGAGCAGCAAAAGAAAGAAGCAGCTCCTGAATCGAAAAAAGACAAAGAGCAGGCGTAAAACGTGTTTGATATCGGTTTTTGGGAACTGGTATTAATATCTGTTGTTGGTCTGGTTGTTCTTGGTCCAGAGCGTTTGCCACATGCCATCCGCAGTGTCTCTCGTTTTGTCGGAGCAGCGAAGAGTATGGCAAATAGCGTCAAAGACGAGTTGTCACACGAGCTGAAAGTTCAAGAACTGCAAGAAAACTTGCGCAAAGCTGAGCAAATGGGGATGGATGATCTATCTCCTGAGCTGAAATCTTCGGTCGAAGAATTGAAGAAAGCGGCGCAATCTGTAAACCGCCCTTACGCGGAGCCAACCAAATCAGAAGCGGAGCCTAAACAAGAGGCACCAGCGACTGAAACCGTTGAGAAAGCGGAAGAGATTAAGGTTACAGCGGCAGATAAGAAAGCCGAATAGTCTCATTAGGAGGAGCTACTAGTGATTGGTAGCTCCTTTTTGATCAGGTTTTAAAAAAGAGGTTTGCCATGTCTACCGTCGAGCAGACACAACCTTTAATTAGTCATTTATTAGAACTTCGCAACCGACTGCTTAAAGCCATTGCTGCAGTACTGGTGGTGTTTGTTGGACTAATTTACTTCTCTAACCACATCTACGAGTTTGTTTCAGCGCCTTTGGTAGAACGCCTACCTGAAGGTGCAACGATGATCGCAACCGATGTGGCTTCACCGTTTTTCACACCTTTGAAGCTAACCTTGATTGCTTCGGTGTTTATTGCGGTGCCGTTTATCTTGTACCAAGTATGGGCCTTTGTAGCGCCAGGTTTGTACAAGCATGAACGTCGATTGATCATGCCATTGCTGTTCTCTAGCTCACTGTTGTTCTACTGCGGTGTTGCCTTTGCTTACTTCGTGGTATTCCCACTGGTGTTTGGCTTCTTTACCGCTATCTCTCTTGGTGGGGTAGAGTTCGCAACCGACATCTCAAGTTACCTCGACTTTGTGCTGGCGCTGTTTATGGCGTTTGGTATCGCGTTTGAAGTGCCTGTAGCGATCATCTTGCTATGTTGGACTGGCGCGACCACACCACAAGATCTGAAAGAGAAGCGCCCATACATCATCGTGTGTGCGTTTATTGTCGGTATGTTACTCACGCCGCCGGATATGATCTCGCAAACTCTACTGGCAATCCCTATGTGTTTGCTGTTTGAGGTGGGTTTGTTCTTCGCGCGTTTCTACACACGTAAAGATGAAGAAGAGCAAGTGGAAGAGTAAAGTCACTACAACTCCACCATTCAGTATTAAAAAAGCGGCTCATGGAGCCGCTTTTTGGTATCTACAGTTTATCGAAGCTTGATTTCGTGACCGCATTTAGAGCAGACATATACTTCTTTAATTCCAATCAATTTTTGAAACCAACTGCGTTGTTGACGTTGTAAATACACTCCGTGATTACACATTGCGAATCCTATCTTTTTTATTTTATAAGCCGGCGGGCATTTTATGTGAAATCATGTACATAATTCAATGGGACTAACTATATAGTTAAGAGCACAACTATATGATTATGAAATAATTGGTTTGTAGCACTAAACCTTTAAATCGCCGCCGCGTCTACAAACCAAGTCAGTCTCGCTGAACCTAGCATCTCGAGGTTACTTGGGTATACCAAGACTATGTAATTTTGCGGATGTATCCGCACCTTGAGCAGATGTATACCTCTTTGATGCCCATTAGCTTTTGCAATAGGGTGCGTTTTTGACGCTGTAAGTAAATACCGTGCTGGCAAGTGTTCATGAGCAGCCCATATCATTGAATATATGGGCAATAGTTTAGGGAGAGAAGCGCTTATATCTCAATAGCATGTTACTTATATATTTAAGGTTAATGTATTGAATTATAACGAAATGTTTTATTTTAATTTATGTAAGTACTTACATCACTTCAGGCTAAACAACTCTTCTGCGTTTTTGGTCGTCAGAGCATCAATCGCTTCAAGGCTTTCTCCGCGTAGTTCCGCCACGCGCGCCGCCACTAAAGAAGTGTAAGCTGGTTCGTTACGTTTCCCACGATGTGGAACAGGGGCAAGGTACGGGCAGTCTGTTTCTAGAATCACCCAGTTCATATCCAGATGCGGGATAACCTTATCCATACCGCCGTTTTTGAAGGTTGATACTCCGCCCAGACCTAAGTGGAACCCAAGCTCGTTGATTGCCTGTGCTTCTTCTACGCTGCCACCAAAACAATGGAATACACCACGCAAGCGACCATCTTGTTCTTGACGAAGTAAGGTCAGTGTTTCTTCAATTGAATCACGAGTGTGGATAACGACAGGCAAATCCATCTCTTTAGCCCAGTTTAACTGAGTCACAAACGCCATCTCCTGCTCTGCTCGGAAGGTTTTATCCCAGTACAGATCGATACCGATTTCACCCACTGCAATAAAGTTATGCTTTTCAAACCAGTCACGAATGATTGCCAGTGTTTGCTCAACATTGCCATCGACGTAACATGGATGCAGCCCCATCATTGAACGACAAATCTCAGGATAAGCCGCTTCGGTTTTTAGCATCGGCTCAATAGACTCAAGATCGATGTTCGGCAGCAGAATTTTATCAATGCCTTGTTCTAAAGCGCGCTTCACCACCTCGTCGCGGTCGTTATCAAATTCGCTAGCGTAAATATGAGCGTGAGTATCGATCATGGTTGGTCTCTATGGTTTATCGGTGTATGGAATTAGTGAGAAGTATACTTGAGTGTGAGTGCGGGGTCATTTTCGGTTTTTTTCATGCCGTTTTTCCATATTGCTGCTCGCAAGGTGTATCAAGAGTGATATGATTTTGCCACCAGATGATTTGATCATCGTAACCTTCCAGACAAGGAGAAAGTGGTGTCTGTATCAATTCAAGGTCCATTCCCTGCACGCCGTATGCGTCGTATGCGTAAGCACGATTTTAGTCGTCGTTTGATGGCTGAAAACCAAGTTTCAGTAAACGATTTGATTTACCCAATGTTCATTCTGATGGGTAAAGATCGTCGTGAAAGTGTTGAATCGATGCCGGGTGTAGAACGTTTGTCGATTGATTTAATGCTAGAAGAAGCACAATACCTAGCAAACCTAGGCGTACCAGCAATCGCGCTTTTCCCTGTCGTAAACCAAGACGCTAAAAGCTTATGTGCTGCTGAAGCTTACAACCCTGAAGGTTTGGTTCAGCGCGCAGTACGTGCATTAAAAGAGCACGTACCTCAAATCGGAGTGATCACAGATGTGGCACTTGACCCGTTCACTACTCACGGTCAAGACGGCATCATCGATGAAGATGGCTACGTGATGAATGATGAGACAACCGAAGTACTTGTAAAACAAGCGCTGTCTCACGCAGAAGCGGGTGCAGACGTGGTTGCACCATCAGACATGATGGATGGTCGTATAGGTAAAATCCGTGAAGCACTAGAAGAAGCGGGTCACATCCATACTCAAATCATGGCTTACTCTGCGAAATACGCATCAAACTACTACGGTCCATTCCGTGATGCAGTTGGTTCATCAGCGAACCTAAAAGGTGGCAACAAGAAAAACTACCAAATGGACCCTGCGAATACGGATGAAGCGCTACATGAAGTGGCTCTTGATATCAATGAAGGCGCTGACATGGTGATGGTTAAGCCAGGTATGCCTTACCTTGATGTGGTTCGTCGTGTTAAGACTGAGCTTCAAGTTCCAACGTTCGCTTACCAAGTTTCTGGTGAGTACGCGATGCATAAAGCAGCCATCATGAATGGTTGGCTAAAAGAGCGCGAGACCGTGATGGAATCTCTGCTTTGCTTCAAACGTGCAGGCGCGGATGGCATCCTGACTTACTTCGCGAAAGATGTAGCAGAGTGGTTAGCGGAAGAAAATGCACAAGCTGCAGAGCACCTAGTAAAGACTCAAGAAGCGACAGACGAGTAATTATCGCTCAATGAGAAAAACCAGACCGACAATTGTTGTCGGTCTGAATATACCCAAGTACCCTCAAGACGGAATACACACGGCTTGAAGTTACTTGGGTATATTTATTTCTGGAGAGTAAGACAATGACAATGCTGATTCGTGAAGGCACGCTGGAAGAAGCGATCCAAGTGGTGGCTCGTGTTACTGAGTTTGCACGTGGTGAGACGGTTGAATCCATGGCAGAGCGTCTTGGGGATAAAAAAAGCTTAATCTTAGTCGCTGAGAAAGCAGGAGCTATCCTTGGCTTTAAAATCGGCTATGAGTTAGATGATTACACCTTTTACAGCTGGTTTGGTGGCGTTGCGCCAGAAGCGCGCAATGAGGGTGTGGCTCAGATGTTATTGGAAGCGCAAGAAGAATGGGTCGCAGAGCAGGGCTACAAAACGTTAAAAGTGAAATCACGCAATCAATTTCCTGCCATGCTTCGTTTGTTGCTAAGAAATGACTATATCATTGAAAAATTTGAAGAAAAAACCAACTTGCGTGAGTCTCGAGTCCACTTCATTAAGGCGCTATAAAAAATAAATGAGATTTTTTCTCATTTAGGTATTGACTGTTAAATGAGAATCATTATTATTAAACCTGTCTTAGGGAATGAGGAAAGTTCACAAGGACGTTGAGTTGCTAATTAACTGAGTGTTGAGAAGGTAATGAAACATTTTCCCCAGAACTTGCACGAATTCTTTTTGACACGACATTGCTCACATTGCTTCCAGTGTAATTTATAGCTTCTTGGTTAAGCTGCCATATAAATGGAAATAGCTTCACCACTTCTGCTAGGCGACCCAATTGGGTCGCTTTTTTCTTTTCTGAGATTTCTAATTGACGCCTCTATTGGCAACTTTTCCACATGTCATGATCATTTTAGGATCGTTGATCTTCTCGCCTGTTGGTATTTATTTTTATTAAAAACAATGCCTTACGTTGGTGTTTTGTTGGTTTTATTTCCGTTGGATAACCAGTGGATAATTTCTATAAACAGAGTTATCCACAAGAAGGTGCAAATTTCGTGAATAACATCGGAAAATTTCCGCGACCTTGATCGAGCGAACAAGATAGATTCGGATCAGCAGTCATGGCATTCTAAGCAGATCTATTAAGTACTGATTTGGATACAGACAATTATGGCAAGTATTCCTGAAAATCCGTTGATTCTGATCGACGGCTCTTCTTACCTATATCGCGCTTTTCACGCTTACCCAGGCACGATGAGTAACGGTGAAATCCCAACTAACGCAGTTTACGGTGTAGTGAACATGTTACGCAGCATGATGCGTCAGTTTGCTTCTGATCGTATCGCAGTGGTTTTCGATGCGAAGGGTAAAACCTTCCGTGACGATATGTACCCGGAATACAAAGCGAATCGTCCACCAATGCCGGACGACCTTCGTTGCCAGATCGAACCTCTGCATAACGTTATTCGTGCGATGGGCCTGCCATTGATCTGTATTCCAGGCGTAGAAGCCGATGACGTG
Source organism: Vibrio sp. MM46 (assembly GCF_027587135.1). Taxonomy (NCBI): domain Bacteria; kingdom Pseudomonadati; phylum Pseudomonadota; class Gammaproteobacteria; order Vibrionales; family Vibrionaceae; genus Vibrio; species Vibrio sp. MM46. The sequence goes on along the minus strand of NZ_JAPPTO010000011.1, from coordinate 128,339 downwards.
ATTGGTACTCTGGCTTATCAAGCATCGCAACAAGGCATGCCTGTTTTGATCAGTACTGGCGATAAAGATATGGCGCAGTTGGTGGATGATAACGTTACGTTGATCAACACCATGACGAATGTTGTGATGGATCGCGAAGGCGTGGTTGAGAAGTTTGGTATCCCACCAGAATTGATCATCGACTACCTAGCGTTGATGGGCGATAAAGTCGATAACATTCCTGGCGTTCCAGGTGTGGGTGATAAAACGGCAACTGCTTTGCTACAAGGCATTGGCGGTCTGACAAAGCTGTATGAAAACCTCGACGATATTGCAGCGCTTGGCTTCCGTGGTTCAAAAACCATGGCTAAGAAGCTAGTCGACAACAAAGACAACGCAATGCTGTCTTACGAACTAGCGACCATCAAGCTGGATGTAGAGCTGGAAGAGACGCCAGAATCATTGCTAAAAGCAGAACCAAGCACAGATGAACTGATCAAACTGTACGGTCAGTTGACGTTCAAGTCTTGGTTGAATGAGCTATTAGAAGGCGGCACAGGTGTAGTAGAAGCGGATGAATCAACCGGTGCTGCGCGTGGTGGTTCTGCTTCATCTAAAGCAGACATGGACACTTCAGCAGTAAAAATCGATCGTAGCCAGTACGAAACCATCCTAGATGAAGCTTCATTTAATGCTTGGTTAGACAAACTAAAAGCGTCTGAATTATTTGCGTTTGATACCGAAACCGACAGCCTAGATTACATGGTGGCAAACTTGGTTGGTTTGTCATTTGCAACAGATGAAGGTATTGCGGCTTATGTACCAGTGGCTCACGACTACCTAGATGCGCCGCAGCAGCTGGATCGTGATTGGGTACTGGCACAGCTAAAGCCGATTCTTGAAGATGAGGCTCAGGCTAAAGTCGGTCAAAACCTAAAATACGATGCGTCTGTGCTGGCTCGCTACGGCATCGAGATGAAAGGCATCAAGCATGACACCATGTTGGCGTCTTACGTCTACAACAGTGTAGGCGGCAAACATGATATGGACAGCTTGGCACTGCGCTTCCTACAGCACAGCTGCATTTCATTCGAGCAAATCGCAGGTAAAGGTAAAAACCAACTGACCTTCAACCAAATCGATCTGGATGAAGCTTCACCATATGCTGCAGAAGATGCGGACGTGACACTTCGTCTACATAACCGTTTGTTTGCTAACATCGAGCAAGATGAAAAGCTAAAAACCGTATACGAAGAAATCGAAATGCCTCTCGTGCCTGTGCTGTCTCGCATTGAACGTACTGGTGTATTGATTGATGACATGAAGCTTAGCGCGCAATCTGTAGAAATTGCTGCACGTCTGGACGAGCTTGAGCAGAAAGCCTATGAGATTGCAGAACAAGAGTTCAACATGAACTCACCGAAGCAGCTGCAAGCACTTCTGTTTGAAAAAATGGGTCTACCAGTTATCAAGAAGACGCCATCAGGCACACCTTCTACTAATGAAGAAGTGCTGCAAGAGCTGGCTCTGGATTACCCACTACCAAAACTGATTTTGGAATACCGTGGTCTGGCGAAGCTAAAATCAACGTACACCGATAAGTTGCCGAAGATGATCAACCCATCAACGGGTCGTGTGCATACTTCTTACCACCAAGCGGTGACCGCAACGGGCCGTCTATCTTCAACCGATCCTAACTTGCAGAACATCCCTATTCGTAATGAAGAAGGTCGTCGTATTCGTCAGGCATTCGTTGCCCCTACGGGTTACAAGATTCTGGCAGTCGACTACTCTCAGATTGAATTGCGTATTATGGCGCACCTATCAGGTGACCAAGCACTGCTTGATGCGTTCCGAGACGGCAAAGATATCCACGCAGCAACGGCAGCAGAAATCATGGGCGTTTCTATTGAAGACGTTTCAAGTGAGCAACGTCGCCGTGCGAAAGCGGTTAACTTCGGTCTAATCTACGGCATGAGTGCGTTTGGCTTGGCGAAGCAACTGGGTATTCCTCGTGGTGAAGCACAAGCGTACATGGACAAGTACTTCGAGCGCTATCCAGGCGTGATGCAGTACATGGAAGACACGCGCAGTGCGGCTTCAGAGCAAGGCTTCGTCGAGACCATTTTTGGTCGCCGTCTACACCTTCCTGAAATTCAATCTCGTAACGGCATGCGTCGTAAGGCGGCAGAACGTGCAGCGATCAATGCACCGATGCAAGGTACCGCTGCGGACATCATCAAGAAAGCGATGTTGTTAGTTGATCAGTGGATTCAAGAAGAAGGCAACGGTCGAGTGAAACTTCTGATGCAAGTACACGATGAACTGGTATTTGAAGTTGAAGAGTCGTCTTTGTCCGAAATTGAAAGTAAAGTACAGAATTTGATGGAATCTGCAGCAGAGCTGAAAGTGCCTCTAGTGGCAGAAGCAGGTCACGGTGACAACTGGGATCAAGCACACTAGTCATTTTTAAGCCAATTTAGCCCATTTAGCATGAGCCAGCGCACAAACGCTGGCTTTTTTGTGTCATTAAAAAAGCAAATCAGATCTGAGATTTAATGTTGCTTAATAAAACTTTCATGAAAAAAAACTACAAAAGTTCTTTGCAAATCTGACCAATTGTTGTACATTATCTCTCGTAGGGTACAGAGGTAAGATGTTCTATCTTTCAGACCTTTTGTTTCACGTTATTGGATTAGGCTGATTCAGCCGCCCCAGTCAGTTTTTGACTGGGGCGTTTTTTATTGGGTGAAAGAAAAATTTTCTTTTTGATCAGTAAGTTAAGCTAAACCCTCAAAAACCTTCTTTTTTGACCTCTCTAAGCCACTGCAAAATCTCGATTTTTCCTTTAAATTTATTGCGTTATTCATGCTGTAAATTTACGCCAGTCACACTATTATTTTTTCTTGAAAGAAACTAAGTTACGTCTTTTTGATACTTCGTTTAACTTAACTATCTGAATGTTAAGACTATTGGATGGTTTGGGTGGGGATATTTGTCGGTGAGCAGGAAATAAGATTGCTTTTTAACCTATTGAAATCGAATCTCAGTTCAGTAATGCTTCGCCACATAACAATAATTACCAATTTTTCTCTCCCGTTATCCCTGCCAGGAAGGTGGGGATTTTTATTGCCTGAAATTCACGTTTTTAGATGACAGATAAACAAAAGCCCCACCAAAAGGCAGGGCTGTGTCGAAAAAATTTAACAAATTTTGTTAATTATTCTTCGCCGCTCTCTGGAGCGCCTTGCTCGTCTTCTTCAATCAAGTGTGCAAATGCTGGTGCAAACCAAGTGTCCAGTTTGGCACGTAGCTGATCGACACCTAGACCTTTCAGTGAAGAGAACACATCAACCGATACGTCACCACCAAATGTTTCCACTTGCTTGCGGATTTTCAGTAGCGTTTGTTTGCGAGCACCGCTTTTCAGTTTGTCTGCTTTAGTCAGAAGAACTTGAACAGGGATGCGGCTGTCGATTGCCCAGAAAATCATTTGTTGGTCGAGATCTTTCATTGGGTGACGGATGTCCATCAGAACCACCAAGCCTTTTAGGCACTCGCGTTTCTGTAGGTATTCACCTAATGATTTTTGCCATTTGTTCTTCATCTCAACAGGTACTTGAGCGAAGCCATATCCTGGCAAATCGACAATGTGACAACCTTCTTCCACTTTGAAAAGGTTGATCAATTGAGTACGACCTGGTGTCTTTGATGTCTTTGCTAAGCTTTTTTGGTTAGTAAGACGGTTAAGTGCACTCGATTTACCAGCGTTTGAGCGTCCTGCAAACGCAATTTCGACACCTTCGTCCTCAGGTAAGTGACGAATATCGGGTGCGCTGGTGATGAAATGCGTGTTTTGGTAATGAATTTTTACGCTCACTGTTAACTCCATCTCGACTTTGTGTAGTCGATTGATTACTTTTTTGTGAAATTGTGTAGAATAACCGTGCTCGGCATAAGGTCGCCTATTGTACCATGAGTGTACGCGGTATGTTCACATTCCGTGGTACTGGAAGCTTGATAATTATAATGGAATGTCATGAAGAAATTAGCGCTAATTTTGAGTCTTTTAGCCAGTTGCTCAGTATGGGCCCAAGGTAATATTGAAGCTGGTAAAGCAAAATCACAAACTTGTGTCGCCTGTCACGGAGCGGACGGTAACAGTGCAATCGCAATGTACCCGAAACTTGCAGGCCAACACGCTAAGTATCTTGAGAAGCAGTTAAAAGATCTAAAACTAGGTATGACTAGTGGTGGTAAGCAAGGTCGTTACGACCCTGTGATGAGTGGTATGGCAATGCCACTGAGCGATGAAGACATCGCTGATCTGTCTGCATACTATGCCTCTCTACCAATCTCAGAGAGTTCAACACCAGAAGATGTTGTTGACAAAGGTAAAGTACTTTACACCGCTGGTAACGCAGAACGCGGTCTAACCGCATGTATCGCATGTCACGGTCCTCGTGGTAACGGCACTGAGCTTTCAGGTTTCCCTAAAATTTCTGGTCAGCACTCTGACTACATCAAAGCTCAGCTAGAAAAGTTCCGTGATGGTAACCGTGGTAACGATATGAACGCCATGATGCGTGACATCGCGAAAAAAATGACAGACGAAGACATCGAAGTTCTGTCGAAATACGTTGGCGGTCTGCACTAAACCCCTACATAGTTCGAGCACAGTTATACAAATATGCCCTAGCTTTTTTGCTGGGGCATTTTTGTTAGTGATCTTGATCACATATGGATTTTCATTCACAAGTGATAGTTAGCTCGGTGCTTTGTGAGACATTTGCCATACTTGTTCGATACTATTTCTCATCTTGTTCTTTAAGTTATTGATAGATTAGACTATTTATTTTTGACCAAAAAATCCTATCAATAATTCTTTTCAATGACTTGTCGGTTTTTATCCAGTCCGTAAAGTAGAGGCTGTTCACAAGGAGTGAATGACAGGAATTTAGACCATGGATATAAGGTCTCCAAGGACGCAAACGAAGGACGTTTGATAGTCGGAAAAGGGACTTAGGTAGGCAAGGAGCCTATCAGATATGGATGGTCATCTAGTCTAACGGTTAAGACAGCGAAACGGATCAAGCTCAGGAAGTAGCTCAGTAGACAGGAAGTAAACGGATAGCCAAAACTCATCAGGAAGATGAAGAACAACACTTTTTGGCAAGGAAAGCTCGAAAAACAAAAGGATTCTTGGTGCACCAAATGAGTGCAACACAGTTTCGCCACTATTGGTGGCATTCAGAAAGCGACAGTCTCACTGTCGCTTTTTTTATACCTTCAATTCCGATAAAAACTTTTTTAACAAAAACTGCTGAAAAAGTATCCAGTAACACTCCAATCTGAGTCCACTTTCTGGTATGTTTCGCATCCCTGTTTGAGGAAGTCAGCATGCACACCTGTCCTTTATGCCAGAATCAGCGCACTCACCACTTTTTTGAAGATAAGCAACGCGAGTATCTTCAATGTGAGCAGTGCAGTTTGGTATTCGTCAATCCAGACCAACGTTTGGATGCGGAAACTGAAAAAGCTCACTATGATCTGCATGAGAACAATCCTGAAGATATGGGATATCGCCGTTTTTTGGCACGAATTGCTGACCCAATCGCAGAGCGAATTTCACCACAATCGAACGGAATCGACTTTGGTTGTGGTCCGGGCCCTACGCTTTCCTTAATGCTAGAAGAAGCGGGGCACAACATGGCGTTGTACGATCTTTACTATCACCCAGATACTTGTGTGTTGGAAAAGCAGTACGATTTCATGACAGCAACAGAGGTGATCGAACACCTCTACCACCCAGATATGGTGTGGAAGCAATGGTTGAATTTAGTTAAGCCAGGTGGCTGGATAGGCCTGATGACGAAAATGGTCATCGATGTAGAAGCCTTTCGGACATGGCACTATAAGAACGATCCGACGCATGTGGTGTTCTTTAGCCGTGATACGTTCCAGTTCCTAGCAGAGCGGGATAAGCTCGAACTCGAATTTATTGGTAATGATGTAATTTTACTGAGGAAGACCCAGTAATGAGCCGTAAAAAGAAATCAAGAAAGCCAGGTGCCTCTGGCGCACCTGAGTTTGTAGTAACTCGTAACCGTACAGAATCAGATGTAGAAGGTCGTCTACGTAAGCGCGCGAAAAAGCGTAAAGGCTTGAAGACTGGTAGCCGCAACTCTGATGCGGAAGAGCAGAAGAAACAAGCCGCAGCGCAAAAACGCGATCCTCGCTTAGGCAGCAAGAAGAAGATTCCTCTGATTGTTGAGCCAGCGAAGAAGCAAACGAAACAAGAGCGTCGTCTATCTGCTGAGCAAGAGCTAGAGATGCTAGAAAACGATGCGCAATTGAACGTGTTGTTGGATCGTATCGAAGCGGGTGAGAACCTAGGTACTGGTTTACAGAAATATGTAGACGAGAAGCTAGATCGCATCGAGAAGCTAATGGATCAACTAGGTCTACTAGAGCCGGAAGAAGACGACGAAGACTTTACTGCGCCAGCAGTAAAAGGGTCTCGTAGCGACGACGATCTACTTGCAGACTTCGACGATATCAACTTCGACGACTACAAAGGATAAGTAATCCATGAACGTAACCTTATTAGCGATTGCGGGTGCAGTGATTATTATCGCGCTGGCTTCTTATGCAGGTTACCTTCTGCTTCAATTGAAAAAGCAAAAGGAATTGCAGCTGAAGCATCAAAAATTGGCGATCGATAAGCGTAACGCCAACATTTTTGAGAACGTGCATACCTTGTGTCAGGCGGGCATCCAAGGGCAATGTGACTTGTCGGAAATCAGTATTCGTGTTTACAACATCATGGATTATGTCCAAGGTGAAGACCGTATCGATTTTGATGCCACATACCCTGCGCTTTCTGAGTTGTACCATACCGTGAAAGATATGGCGCGCGGCGAAGATCGCCAGCAGCTTGCCAAAAAAGAACGTATGCAACAGAACCTGACGCGTCACAAAGCTGAACAGCGCTTAACGGACGCGATCATCGAAGAGCTCAAAGTGTTGCAAAAAGACGTTCAGCCACTGAATAACCAAATCAATATTCAGATGATCTAATTGGTGCCCCCGATGGTTTCCTTATAACCAATGGGGGTATCGTGATCACGCTAGCACTTCTTTGGTTTTATACTTAAAAAGCCGACAGCGACTACCGTAGTTGTCATCGTCGTATGGCAAAATAACGGTTTCTGAATATCGGGCGACGGCTTTCGTCTCCCTAGCATTTAACGGAAAGTACCACCATGTCGAATCAACACACTGAATCGAAACAGCAAATCGTCTGGGATCAAGCGGTATTGGATAAGTACAACTACTCTGGCCCGCGCTACACGTCGTACCCGACAGCACTGGAGTTTCATGAAGCGTTTACCATTTCGGACTACGATATGGCATGCACTCAGTACCCAGATCGTCCGCTATCTCTGTACGTTCACATTCCGTTTTGTCATAAGCTTTGCTACTACTGTGGCTGTAATAAAGTCATTACTCGCCATTCGCATAAGGCTGACGAATACTTGGATGTACTTGAGCACGAGATTCGTCAACGCGCGTCACTATTGGGTGAACGCCAGGTGACTCAATTGCACTTTGGTGGTGGTACACCAACTTTCCTATCTGAAAAGCAAATCACGCGTGTGATGAACTTGCTACGCCAAGAGTTTACGTTTAGTGCGGATGCGGAAATCAGTATTGAAGTTGACCCACGTGAAATCGAGCTCACTATGCTGGATCACTTGCGTGGTGAAGGCTTCAACCGTCTGAGCATTGGCGTGCAGGATTTCAATAAAGAAGTTCAACAGCTCGTGAACCGTGAGCAAGATGAAGCATTTATCTTTGCGATGGTTGCTCGCGCAAAAGAACTTGGTTTCCGCTCAACCAACCTTGATTTGATTTATGGTTTACCGAAGCAAACTAAGGCATCTTTTGCGAAGACACTAGAGCAAGTGTTAGAAATGCAGCCAGGTCGTTTGTCTGTGTTTAACTATGCGCACATGCCACAACTGTTTGCTGCGCAGCGTAAGATCAAAGACGAAGATTTGCCAAAAGCGGAAGAGAAGATGGCGATTCTGCAAGACACCATCGCTACGCTAACAGGTGCTGGTTACCAGTTCATCGGTATGGACCACTTTGCTATGCCAGATGATGAGCTTGCTGTTGCTCAACGTGAAGGCATCTTGCACCGCAACTTCCAAGGTTACACGACGCAAGGTGAATGTGACTTGGTAGGCTTTGGTGTTTCTGCAATTTCAATGATTGGTGATGCCTACGCACAAAACCAAAAAGAATTGAAAAAGTACTACGCACAAGTGAATGAATCTCGCCACGCGCTGTGGAAAGGTGTATCACTGGATGCGGATGATTTGCTACGTCGTGAAGTGATCAAACAGCTTATCTGTAACTTTAAGCTGGATAAGAAGGCGATTGAGTCTGAATTTGGCGTTAAGTTTGAGCAATACTTCAAAGAAGACCTAGAGCTACTACAAACCTTCATTAATGACGAGTTAGTGGAAGTGGATGACCGTGAAATTCGCGTTACGCTTCGTGGTCGTCTGTTGATCCGTAACATCTGCATGAGCTTCGATAAATACCTAAGAGCGAAAGCGCGTCAGCAGCAATTCTCGCGCGTTATCTAATCTTTAGCCGATTCTAGATATAAAAAAATGCCAGCAAATGCTGGCATTTTTTTATGTTTTTGCGGCAATTAAGCGCGATCTTTCACTTTTTCTTTCAGTTCAGTTTTTTCTGCATCTGATAGGAAAGCGATGTCTAGAGCGTTGATTTGCGCTTGGCGAATCTGTTCTTGAGTTAGGCCTGCTGCTGGTGCCGCCACTTCGTATTCGTAAGGCAGTTCAATACCTTCCACTGCTGGATCGTCCGTGTTTAGACACGCAAGTACGCCGTGATCTAGGAACTGTTTCAGTGGGTGGTTTGCTAATGATTCAACAGTGCTAGTTTGGAAGTTTGACGTTAGGCACGATTCAATACCAATACGGTTTTCTGCAAGGTAATCCATCAGTTTAGGATCGTGGATTGCTTTCACACCGTGACCGATACGTGTCGCTCCAAGCTCTTGAATAGCTTGCCACATGCTTTCTGCGCCAGCCGCTTCACCTGCGTGCACCGTTACATTCAGACCTGCGTCGCGCACTTGTTTGAAGTGAGACACAAAACGGTCACCTGGTTGACCAAGCTCATCACCAGCAAGGTCAACGGCAACCATGTGGTCTTTTTGGCTAAGGATTGCATCAAGCTCTTGCTGACACGCATCAGTACCGAAAGTACGGCTCATGATACCGATTAGGTTTGCCTTGATACCGAAATCACGCATACCCGCTTGCACGCCATCAACTACTGCTTCTACTACGCCTGCGACTGGTAGTTTGTGTTTCATCGCCATGTAGTATGGAGAGAAACGCAGTTCTGCGTAATCAATTTGCGCGTTTAGTGCGTCTTCAACGTTTTCGTAAGCAACGCGGCGACACGCATCTAGATCACCCAACACTGCTACGCCCCAATCAAGCTTAGAAAGGAAAGCAACAAGAGATGGCTCAGCTTCAACAATTTGAACGTGTGGTGTTAGTGATTCGATGTCGTAAGCAGGTAGCGCAATACCAAATTGCTGACCAAGCTCAAGAATAGTCTTAGTACGAATGTTGCCGTCAAGGTGACGGTGCAAATCAGTTAGGGGAAGATTCTTAGTTATCATTATGGCGATCCGGGTTTGTTGTGAACAGGAACTCAGCCCAAACATTATCAATGACAATACATGGGGAAGATTTGCAGTTAAGTATAAATAACAGTTAGGCAAGTTGTCAGTAGAGGATGACTAGGAAATCAACGATTTCAGCTGTTTTCTACTTCATGTTAACCAAATGTGTTGGCCATTCTTCCATCGGCATTGGGCGACTGTAGTAGAAACCCTGAACCTGATTACAGCCAAGTGAACTGAGCAGTTGTGCTTGCGCAGCCGTTTCCACGCCTTCTGCTACTACATTGGTCTTCATGCCTTTGGTGATGTTGATGATCGCTGATACAACAGAGCTGTCGAGGTTCTCTTTAGTGAGGCGATTAATAAAGGTGCGATCTATCTTCAAGCAGGTAAACGGTAATGCGTGTAAGTAAGCCAGAGATGAGTAACCTGTGCCGAAGTCATCAATAGCAATACCTAGTCCCATTTCTCGCAGTTTGAGCAAATTATCCAGTGTCGTTGGTGCGCTGTCGATGATGCGCGACTCGGTGATCTCCAGCGTCACATTGGTGGCAGGCAGACCCGTTGTTCGCAGCACTTTCGCGACGGATTCAACAAAGTTAGGGCTTGAAAGCTGATGAACCGACACATTAACGTGTAATTGGAAGTCTTCAGGCCAACGTCTACTGTCGATTGCTTTACGAGTATCACTACACGCTTGGAATAAGATTTGTTGACCAATGGTCTTGATCATGCCGCTTTCTTCGGCGATTGGGATGAAATCTAACGGAGATACCATTCCTGAATCACTGTGCCAGCGTGCGAGTGCTTCGGCGCCACAAATGTTGCCTGATGCAAGATCAATAATAGGTTGGTAGAAAGGCACAAATTCACGGTTATCGATGCCTGTTTGAATCTTAGCGATCATCTGAGTTCGGAATTTAGACGCGCTCGCCATTTCAGGGCTGTAGTGGCAGACGCTGGTGCGAGAATCTTGTTTCGCGTAACTCAACGCAATACTGGCATTACGCAGCCATAAAGACATTGTCTGATCGGGCTGAGTGCGTACGACGCCAATAGAAACTTTAATGACGACCGTTTCACCATCAAGAACAAATGGTGCTGCCAACAGTTGGTGTAAACGGCGCTCAACTAAGCTGATGTCGCTATCACTGTTTGTGTTGGGCATGAATACGGCAAACTCATCACCACCGATGCGCGCTAGTGTCGCTTCATCTTGCAGTTGCTGTTTAAGGCGTTCAGCGATGTGTATCAGAAGCTTATCGCCGTTGTGATGACCAACACTGTCATTGATATCTCTAAATTTGTTGATCCCAATAAGATACAAACTCCCTTGCCCTGAGTGAGGTAAGCTGTCACTCACTTCTATTAGCCCTTGGCGGCTATACAGGCGGGTTAGAGAATCAAACTCAAGTTGTTCACGCAGTGCTTTAAAGGACGCTTTGAGGTTGCTTGCCATCTCGTTAAACGCTTGCACCAGAATAGTCGTCTCGTACACATAACCAGGACGAGGCATAGTGCTATCCCAATCGCCTTTCGCAAGGTGTTGGGCTGCTGTCGCTGTGGCATTGATGGGGCGAGTAACTCGGCTGAAGATAAGCATGCTAATGACGATGCCAACCAAGCTAACGAAAATACCCACCATCCAGCTTCTTTGCTGGTTCTTTGGTAGGGTGCCAAGCAGTTCTGTCTCAGAGATCGAAGTGCCAATAAACCAAGTTAAACCGTTAGCATCATGATATGGCGTGACTCGGCTAAAGGTGCGCTGACCGTTGAAGTCGAACTCAAAAGTATAGGGCTTATCGCTGTAGCTTAGGTTTTTGCCACTGACGCGAGCCGCGCTCATCTGAATGACTGGATCTGCGCTTTCTGAAGCGAATAAGCGCTGACCTTTATCTGAGAACTTTGTCCCCCAAGAAATCACACTACCTTGTCCAGAGTGCGCCACTAAGCGTTGCTCTTGGTCCATGATGTAAACCGAGGCATTCGTATCTTGCTTAAGCTTTTGCAAAAATAAGTTAAACGTATTGATGCGCACATCGGTTACCAACACACCAGCAAACTCACCCATTTCATAGATAGGCGTCATCGCTGACAGAGTGATGTCTTGACGTTCGTCGGCATTAGCATAGATGCTCGACCAACGAGGTTTGTTGTCTTGAGCGATGGGTTGGTACCAAGGACGAGTGCGAGGATCGTAAGGCTCGATGATGGTGCGAATGTCATCACTGATGGTTTCACTACCGTAAATTACTAAGTTGCCATTGGTTCGATGGTCTTGAAGCATCAGTGTATAGGCGCCATCAGATTCACGACGAAAACCTGTAAAGTCCCCAGATTCTGAACCGAATGCAATGACATCTAACTGTGGGATCGAATGATACAAATCCTTAAAGGCACTTAACAGATAGTCTTGGATTTCTTTGGTGTCGTGCGGGCGATAAAGATTGTGGTAACTAACGTTGTGACCAAGCGCAGTCACTGCAGTGAAAGGCTTGCGCAGGTAATCATTCAGATGATCGTGAACACTCTCTGTTAATACAGAAAGCTGTTTGTCACTGATGTCGGTAACAACCTCTTCATAGCTCTGTTTCTGGACGTAGACAATCACACTGATAGCCAGCAAAAAAATCATCACAAAAGGGATGAGTACAGCGGTGCGTAGTGTAATTTGAGTCGTTGCGTTTGACATTGCCTAGCCATATAAGGGGTGTCGTACCATAATTGTACTGATGCTTAGGTTATCAAGCGAGAGCAAAAGTGTGCGCTTGATAACCTTTTGTCAAACTCGTTGCCGATTAAGGTCAGTACAGTTCTTTCAATTTTCTGGTTAGGGTATTGCGTCCCCAACCTAATACTTTAGCGGCATCTTGCTTATGACCTTTAGTATGTTCTAATGCGGCTTCCAATAAAATGCGCTCAAATTCTGGTAAAGCGTAGGAAAGCAGTTCTTTATCCCCAGCTTCTAGCGCATGGCGTGCCCAATCCGCCAATTGTTCTTGCCAACTGCCGCTGGTGGTTTCAGTGATGATTTTCTTTTCTTCCAGCAATTCGGCAGGCAAATCGCTAGGTAGCACCTCACTTCCGCTGGCCATAACGGTTAACCAGCGACAGATGTTTTCCAGTTGGCGAACGTTACCCGGCCAATCAAGGCGATTAAGAATTTCCACCGAAGATGGATGCAGGGTTTTGGTTTCAACACCGAGTTCATCAGCCGCTCGAACGAGGAAGTGTTGGGTGAGTTTTTCAATGTCTTGCTTACGTTCTCTCAGTGCGGGGATTTGCACGCGAATAACGTTCAAACGATGGAATAAATCCTCGCGGAAATCACCCTCATGGACCAATTTTTCAAGGTTTTGGTGGGTGGCTGCGACAATACGAACGTCGACACGGATTGGAGAGTGCCCGCCAACGCGATAAAACTGACCATCCGCCAACACGCGCAATAATCGGGTCTGAATATCTAATGGCATGTCACCGATTTCATCCAAAAATAGCGTGCCACCATTGGCTTGCTCAAAGCGACCTTGACGGACGCTATTGGCACCAGTAAATGCGCCTTTCTCGTGACCAAACAGTTCCGATTCAATCAAGTCTTTTGGGATCGCAGCCATATTGAGGGCAATAAAAGGTTTGTTGGCGCGCGGGCTGTGGCGGTGCAAGGCATGAGCAACCAATTCTTTGCCGGTACCCGACTCACCGTTGATCAGAACAGAAATAGAAGAGCGCGATAAACGACCGATAGCACGAAATACTTCTTGCATTGCTGGTGCTTCACCAATGATTTCAGGTGTATCAGTAGGGATATCGTCCGGTAGAAGTTGCTCGCGCTTGTTCTCTTGGCTGTGAGCGATGGCGCGCTCTACCAATGTGAGCGTTTCGTCGATATCAAACGGTTTGGGCAAGTATTCAAAAGCGCCTTTTTGGTAGGCGTTCACTGCCGCATCTAAATCGGAATGCGCCGTCATGATGATGACGGGGAGATCTGGGTAGTCGCGTTGTACTTGTTTTAATAGCTCTAAGCCATCGATACCCGGCATGCGAATGTCAGAAACTAAAACGTCTGGTACTTCACGTTCTAGCGCCATTAAAACGCTTTCCCCATCCGCATAGGTTTCGCATTTGATGTCGGCTGAGGAGAGGGTTTTCTCCATGACCCAACGAATCGAACTGTCGTCATCGACGACCCAAACATATCCTTTACTCATGTAATAAATCCTTGCAGCAAAAGCCTAAAAACTGACGAATAGCAAAGCCAATTAACCAAGTCAGATTGGCAAATAAATAGTAAAAGTGGTGTGACCTGGCCAACTCTCGACATCAATCTTGCCGTTATGCTGGTCGATCAAATTTTGTGAAATAGATAGCCCAAGTCCGGTTCCGCCTTCGCGTCCGCTGACCATGGGGTAGAAAAGCGTGTCTTGCAGTTCGGGTGGAATTCCCGGTCCGTTATCAGTGATTTCAACGCGAGCCGCGAGTTTGCAACGCTGACCATGAATGTTGGCTTGATGCACCGTTCTGGTGCGTATGGTGATTTTACCGTGTTCTTGGTGGGACAGAATCTGTGCCGCATTGCTGACGATGTTGAGCATTGCCTGTTCGATTTGGTCCGCGTCCATCAAAATCTCTGGCAAGCTCGGATCGTAGTCTCGTTCGATGACGATCGAATGCTGTGACTCCAATTCGACTAATTGACGTACCTTCTCCAACACTTGGTGCAGGTTTTCTTGTGCTTTCTTACCCGGCTTTTGCGGTCCAAGAAGACGATCAACCAAGGCTCTCAATCGGTCGGCTTGTTCAATGATGATGTGTGTGTATTCCGTCAAGGAAGGGTCGGGCAGCATTTTTTCCAATAGTTGTGCTGCGCCGCGTAAACCGCCGAGTGGGTTTTTAATTTCATGCGCCAAACCGCGTACTAACAGTTTCGCCGCTTGTTGTTGAGCGTGTTGATTGAGCTCTTGAGTGAGGCGGCGTTGCTGATCAATTTTGCGCATCTCAACCAACAACATCAGCTGTTTTTGCCATGTAATAGGACTGACGGTGACTTCGAGCATCAAAGGACGCCCATCGACGACAAAAGTGACGTCACTGTCAGTGATGCTTTGTCCGCTCTGCAATGGTTGAGTGAGCAGGGCGAGATCCAGTGACGCATGCTGAATTAACTGAGATAACGACTGTTCAACAATGCGTTTAGCACTTTGTGAGAACAACAACTCAGCCGCGGGATTGGCGTAACGTACCGCTAACCCATCATCAAGAATCAGCGTAGCTGTCACCATATTATTGAGAATGGCACTGGAGAGACTGGTATCCACATTACGTCCTTGTTTGCGTTGTGATTGTGCGTTGCACTATATTGGTGCAATAGAACGTAAGTATGGCGAATAAATCTAAGAAGAAAAAGTGAAAAGCGCCATCAGAGTGCGGTTTTTTTCACTTAATATTCTACTTTGCCCCTTTAATGGTCGGCTTGATACTCGCTCTATGTAAATGCACCGTTATAGGGCTAGTAGATGCAATAAGCTTGCCGCTTCTTTTTGCTTTTACCGCAAGGGTGTGCGTGCCACGGTCGATATTGTTTAACTGCCAAGTTAAGCGGCTTTGAGGAGCTCCATAAGGCTTACCATCAAGGATGAGTTGCAGTTGTTCGCCTATGCCTAATTTGCGGTTTGCTTCGAGCTGAATATTGATGACACCAGAGTTACTGCGAATGGTTTCATCGTGCTGTGGAGTGAGCATAGTGAGGGAAAGGGGTAACGGTTTATCCGTTTTAGTTTTTTTCTCTGTGGTCGGCTCCTGAGCTGCATTTGCTTGTGGAGCGAGAGACTCGGTGCTCTCCACTTTAGGGGCTGGAGCGCTGGATTCAAGATTTGGCAGAGAGATGGTCTTTGCGCCTTGGTTTGGTGTGTCACTGAAGTGCACCACACCGTCTTTATCCACCCAAGTGTACGCGACTTGAGCTAAGGCTGTCGTTGCAATCAGTACACTACTGAGGGCGCATAGTGATGGTAAAAGCTGAACTTTCATTGCTCACCTTCTTTTGATAGATGATTTCACGTTTAGGTGCTTAGCTCTTTGACTTATCAAGCAAAAGAGTCTGAGCGTATTTTAGTTATCCCTCCATGTTAAACGCCCAAATAGAGTGAGCGAATACAAAAAAGGCCCGCCTGCGAGGCGAGCCTAATATTTTGTAACTGCGTTTACATTTTACACAGCTGAAACCTTATACAGAGTAGTAAAGTTCGAACTCAAGTGGGTGAGTTGTCATGTTTACTTTCTCTACGTCTTGAGACTTAAGACCGATGTAAGAATCGATGAAGTCGTCAGAGAATACACCACCTGCAGTTAGGAACTCACGGTCTGCATCTAGTTCTTCTAGTGCATCTTTTAGTGAGTATGCAACAGTTGGGATTTCTGCTGCTTCTTCAGCTGGTAGGTCGTAAAGGTCTTTATCCATCGCTTCACCTGGGTGGATCTTGTTCTTAATACCGTCAAGACCAGCCATTAGCATTGCTGCGAAGCATAGGTATGGGTTAGCCGCTGGGTCACCGAAACGAACTTCAATACGACGCGCTTTAGGGCTTGGTACCACTGGGATACGGATAGAAGCAGAACGGTTACGCGCTGAGTAAGCTAGCATTACTGGTGCTTCGAAGCCTGGTACAAGACGCTTGTACGAGTTAGTTGATGGGTTCGCAAATGCGTTGATTGCGCGAGCGTGCTTGATGATACCGCCGATGTAGTAAAGTGCAGTTTCAGATAGACCGCCGTACTTGTCACCAGCAAATAGGTTTACGCCATCTTTTGCTAGAGATTGGTGAACGTGCATGCCGCTACCGTTGTCGCCAACTAGTGGCTTAGGCATGAATGTCGCCGTCTTACCAAATGCGTGAGCAACGTTGTGTACAACGTACTTGTAGATTTGAATTTCGTCAGCTTTCGTTGTTAGCGTGTTGAAGCGAGTTGCGATTTCGTTTTGACCCGCAGTTGCTACTTCGTGGTGGTGCGCTTCTACAACTAGACCCATTTCTTCCATTACTAGACACATTGCAGAACGGATGTCTTGAGATGAATCTACTGGAGCTACTGGGAAGTAACCACCTTTAACGCCTGGACGGTGACCTTTGTTACCTTCTTCGTAATCAGAACCTGTGTTCCATGCTGCTTCTACGTCATCAATCTTGAAGAAAGAACCAGACATGTCAGTTGCGAACTTAACGTCGTCGAATAGGAAGAACTCTGGCTCAGGACCGATAAGAACGGTGTCTGCAATACCAGTAGAGCGCATGAAGTCTTCTGCGCGCTTAGCGATAGAGCGTGGGTCGCGGTCGTAGCCTTGCATTGTTGCAGGCTCAAGGATGTCACAACGGATGTTTAGCGTTGCATCTTCAGTGAATGGGTCAAGTACTGCAGAAGATGCGTCTGGCATCATAACCATGTCTGATTCGTTAATGCCTTTCCAGCCAGCAACTGATGAACCATCGAACATTTTACCTTCTTCGAAGAAGTCTGCGTCGATTTGGTGAGCAGGGATAGAGATGTGCTGCTCTTTACCTTTTGTATCAGTGAAGCGTAGGTCAACAAACTTAACTTCGTTTTCTTGGATCAGTGATAAAACGTTTTCTACTGACATCTTGGATAACCTCCAGTGTTAATAAAGCGGTAAAAGCTCGATTTATGAAACATTAATTAAATCCAGCATTGATTAATCTGTTTGACATTTTATTAATCGATGCTGGTTTCTCTAAAGCCAAAACCGTGCCAAAAAAATTATTCCATTAATTTCAATGGATTGCGTTTTTATACGCTAGTTTGGTGCAAACGATTGCACCAAAATGATCTGTAGGTGCACTGTTATGGTGCATTATTTTATTATTGCACCACAATGTGACAACTACGTTGCTTATTCAGCCCAGTTTTTGAGCAAGAGTCAATTTGTAATATGCGCGATTGGAATAAAGTTGCGTTGAATCAATTCGCATGGCGCTCTAAAGCGGGTGTTAAGCGTAAATTTGACAGAAATGCTCGGGAGTAGATCACATATCTCTATGCTTTTTGCTAGAATCTGGTACATTATGGCCGTTTTTTTAATCAGTAAATGTCGTCAGAGAGCACCCGTTCTCAGCATGAGGGCATTTCATCTATCTAAGTGAATCAATATCCATGGCTACTCCACAGATTGATAAATTAAGAAATATCGCGATTATCGCGCACGTTGACCACGGTAAAACAACGTTGGTTGACAAGCTGCTACAACAATCAGGCACGCTTGAGTCTCGCGGTGAAGCTGAAGAGCGAGTCATGGACTCGAACGACATTGAAAAAGAGCGTGGCATTACCATTCTTGCTAAGAACACAGCAATTAACTGGAATGACTACCGTATCAACATCGTAGATACTCCGGGACACGCGGACTTCGGTGGCGAAGTAGAACGTATCATGTCGATGGTAGACTCAGTTCTACTTATCGTTGACGCTGTTGATGGTCCAATGCCGCAAACTCGCTTCGTAACTCAAAAAGCATTTGCTCACGGTCTTAAACCAATCGTTGTAATCAACAAGATTGACCGTCCTGGTGCACGTCCTGATTGGGTTATGGACCAAGTCTTCGACCTATTCGACAACCTAGGTGCAACTGACGAACAGCTAGACTTTAAAGTTGTTTACGCGTCAGCACTTAACGGTTGGGCTTCTCTAGAAGAAGGCGAAACTGGCGAAAACATGGAACCTCTATTCGAAACTATCGTTGAAGAAGTAGCGGCTCCAGAAGTTGACCTAGACGGTCCACTACAGATGCAAGTATCTCAGCTAGACTACAGCTCTTACGTTGGTGTTATCGGTGTTGCTCGTGTAACTCGTGGTAGCGTGAAAGCAAACCAACAAGTAACAGTTATCGGTGCTGACGGTAAAACTCGCAACGGTAAAGTGGGTACAGTAATGGGCTACCTTGGCCTAGAGCGTCACGAAGTTGAGCAAGCTAACGCTGGTGATATCATTGCAATCACAGGTCTTGGCGAGCTAAAAATCTCTGACACTATCTGTGCGCAAAACGCAGTAGAAGCACTACCGCCGCTGTCTGTTGATGAGCCAACAGTAACAATGACGTTCCAAGTAAACACGTCTCCATTCGCGGGTAAAGAAGGTAAGTTCGTTACTTCACGTAACATCCTTGAGCGTCTAGAGAAGGAATTGGTACACAACGTTGCATTGCGTGTAGAGCAAACAGACGATCCAGACAAATTCCGCGTATCAGGTCGTGGTGAGCTTCACCTATCTATCCTGATCGAAAACATGCGTCGTGAAGGCTTCGAGCTTGCTGTATCTCGTCCAGAAGTAATCATCAAAGAAGAAGATGGTCAGCTATTGGAACCGTTCGAAACGGTAACTATCGACGTTATGGAAGAGCACCAAGGCGGCATCATGGAGAACATCGGCCTACGTAAAGGTGAGCTGAAAGACATGTCTCCAGATGGTAAAGGTCGTGTACGTATGGACTTCGAAATGCCATCTCGTGGTCTGATCGGCTTCCAAACTGAGTTCATGACGCTGACTTCTGGTTCTGGTCTTCTATACCATACGTTTGATCGCTACGCGCCACACAAAGGCGGTAACATCGGTCAACGTGTAAACGGTGTACTAATTGCTAACGCAATGGGTAAAGCGCTAACTAACGCACTATTCAACCTTCAAGAACGTGGTCGTCTATTTATCGGTCACGGTGTTGAAGTTTACGAAGGCATGGTTATCGGTATTCACAGCCGCGACAACGACCTAACAGTAAACGCACTGAAAGGTAAGCAGCTAACCAACGTTCGTGCATCTGGTACAGATGACGCACAGGTTCTTACTCCACCAATCAAGATGACTCTTGAGCAAGCACTAGAGTTCATCGATGATGACGAACTAGTAGAAGTAACACCTGAAAGCATCCGTATCCGTAAGAAATTCCTAACGGAAAGCGATCGTAAACGTGCTTCACGTTCAGCAAAATAATTTGCTGTAACGGATTCTATTAAGAATAAGCCCCGAGTTATGCTCGGGGCTTTTTGTATCTGAAGGAATAAGACGATGACGCCAATTGTTATCACTGGTGGTCCGGGTGCAGGTAAAACCACCTTGTTGAATGCGTTAGGCGAGTTGGGGTACGCCACCTTTGCTGAAGGTTCACGTACCTTGATTGAGCAGCAAAGCCAATTGGACAATGGTATTTTGCCTTGGGCGAATTTACCTGAGTTTGCCAACTTATGCCTTGAGTTAATGGGCAAGCAAAAGCGAGAAGCGCTGAATCATCCAGTCGCTTTTGTTGACCGTGCTATCCCAGACATCGTGGCATACCTAAAAGTGGGCGGCTGTCCTGTTGAACAAGCCTTCTTGATTGAGAGTGCAGGGTACCAGAGTAAGGTGCTCACATGTCGACCTGAAGCCTCTATTTATGTTCAAGATGATGTGCGTCCACACAGTTTTGAAGAGGCGCTACAAATCCATCAAACCTTAGTCGATACCTATACTGAACTGGGGTATGAAGTGGTTGAAGTGCCATGGGGAAGCGTAGCTGAACGGGTGGTGTTTGTTCGACAAGTAATGGGCTTAGTTGCTGAGGTAGAAGGTGGGGAGTAAAGATAGAGCTTGGTAGGTATGCCGGTAACTGACGGAGCGAGGGATAGTTTGGTCGTTAGATAGCAAAACCTCCTCACGAGGAGGAGGCTTTATCGAATTACTTTTGATTCAGCTGCTGTAAGAACTTATCTGACTCAGCAATCGCGGCATTCATTTGTTTGATTGCGTATTGAATGTCTTTCTCTAGGCTAGAGAATTCACCTTTCAGTGAGCCGATCGCGCTCGCGTTCAAGTTATGCTTGAGGTAAAGCGTGTTGTCACGCAGTGTATTCAATACTGGCGTCATTTTGTCTTCTGCACGCTTCATAGCGTTAAGCATGGTTTTGTAAGAGGCTTTGGTTTCACGCAACTTCTGTTCGCTAGAGCGACGCAGTTTCGCACTGGTGTATAGGTCTAGCTCGCCTTGCCATTCATCAAACAGAGCATCTGACACATCTTCAATTGCAGCAATCCGGTCGCGTACATCTTGCGCCGCTTTTTCACTGTCTTCGTATTTGTCGTTAATGTTGTTGTAGACGCTTTCTAGCTCACCGCCGTCAAAGTTAGTTAACGCAGAAAGAGCTTCTAGCGCGCTGGTGAACTCTTCTTGTGCGTCTTGCTGCGATTCTTTGGCGTCTTCCACACGATCAACCATAATGTCACGTTTGTGGTAACCCACTTGTTCCATTGCTGAATAATATGCGGACTGACATCCTGTCAAAGTGAAAATTGATAGTACAATTGCTAATAAATAAGGCATTCTTATGTCCTCGACGCTAATTTATGGGATGAACTATGAACCAGTTATCAGAGAGTTACAAGGTGAGATTGAGCAAGCTCGTGCCGGGGAGCGTCGCGTTTTTCAAATATTTGCTCAAGCGTATGACGCACGATCGCGTCAACGTTAATGCAGGCTATTTAGCTTACATCACTTTGTTGTCTATTGTGCCGATGTTGACGGTATTGCTGTCGATATTGTCGAAGTTTCCGGTATTTGAGAATGTGGGCGAAACCTTGCAAGGTTACATCATTGATAACTTTGTCCCTGCTTCTGGTGATGCAGTCAGAGTTGCGTTGCAAGAGTTTGTCTCAAACACAGGCAAGATGACCGCCGTAGGTGGTGCGTTCTTGTTTGTTGCCGCTTTGATGCTGATTTCGAATATCGACAAGAACTTAAACTACATTTGGCGAGTGAAAGATAAACGTCGTCCTGTGTTTTCTTTCTCCATGTATTGGATGGTGTTGACCCTTGGTCCGATTCTAGTCGGCGCGAGTATTGCAGCGACCTCCTACGTGACATCGCTAAAGCTGATTGAAAACGAAACCTTATCGGGCGCTTACAACCTGTTTTTACGTTGGTTACCTTTACTGTTGTCTTTCTTTGCGTTCATGGGGTTGTACTTCTTAGTGCCAAACAAAAAGGTTTACCTATCCCATGGTGCGGTTGGTGCCGCCATTGCCGCTGTGCTGTTTGAACTGAGTAAGAAAGGCTTTGCTTTCTACATTACTCAATTCCCATCATATCAGCTGATTTACGGTGCGCTCGCCGCGATTCCGATCCTGTTTGTGTGGGTGTATTTGTGCTGGCTGATCGTATTGATTGGCGCGGAAGTGACTGCTGCTCTGGGGGAAAGAGAGCACTGGAGTGACGACCTAGAAATGATACACTCGACCGCTGAATTGCAATTAACAGATGAAGGAAGCGAGAGTCGTGATAGCGCTAATTCAACGAGTCAGTGAAGCCGCCGTTCGTGTAGACGGTGAAGTTGTCGGTGAAATCGACCAAGGTCTACTTGTCCTACTTGGTGTAGAGAAGGACGATGATGAAGCAAAAGCAAAGCGTTTGATGGAGCGCGTAACCACGTATCGTGTGTTTGAAGACGATGAAGGCAAAATGAACCTTAACGTCAAACAAGTGAACGGTAAGGTTTTGGTGGTGTCTCAATTTACGTTACCAGCGGATACCAAAAAAGGCACTCGCGCAGGCTTTTCTCGTGGCGCGCACCCTGCGGATGCAGAACGTCTGTATGACTACTTCTCGGACTTGTGTGAGCAAGAACTGCCAACACAACGCGGTCGCTTCGCGGCAGATATGAAAGTGTCATTAATTAATGACGGTCCAGTGACTTTTTGGCTACAGGTCTAATCTGGCAACCACAACATCATGGTCTAAGCTTTAAGCCCAAGTAAATTGAATTTGCTTGGGTATTTTCTCCTAAGGCTTTCATTTGATTTGTACTTTCAAAGGATTGATATGTTCAAACTCATAACTCCAAAAACAGAAAATCAGCTCAACAAGTACTATCAATTTCGTTGGCAGTTGCTGCGCGAACCTTGGCGTATGCCTGTAGGCTCCGAGCGTGATGAGTACGATGGCATGAGCCATCACCGCATGATTACCGACAGTCGTGGTCGTCCGATGGCGATTGGTCGTTTGTACATTACCCCAGATAACGATGGTCAGATCCGCTATATGGCGGTGAAGAACAACCGTCGCAGTAAAGGCATGGGCTCATTAGTGCTGGTGGCGCTTGAGTCGTTAGCTCGACAAGAAGGGGCGAAGCGTCTGGTGTGTAATGCCCGTGAAGATGCGATTGCCTTCTATGAGAAGAATGGTTTTGAGCGTCGCGGTGAGCTGACCGATGAACGTGGTCCCGTGCGTCACCAACAAATGGTTAAACAGCTTGACCCAATGGCGGATGTGCTACGTCGTCCTGATTGGTGTACCGAGCTGCAACAGCGTTGGGAAGCGCAGATCCCGATTGCAGACAAAATGGGGATCAAAATTAACCAGTACACTGGCTATCAGTTTGAATGCAGTGCGCAGCTCAATCCTAACCTGAACCCGCACAACACCATGTTTGCCGGTTCTGCGTTTACCCTAGCAACGCTAACTGGCTGGGGCATGACGTGGTTGTTGATGAAAGAGCGCGGTTTGCACGGTGATATTGTGTTGGCGGATAGCTCGATTCGTTATCGCCATCCTGTTGAAGAGAACCCAGTCGCGAGCACGTCGTTAGATGGTATCAGTGGTGACTTGGATAGACTTGCTTCAGGTCGTAAAGCGCGTATCGTTATCCACGTAGTGATTTACAGTGGAGATGTGCCTGCCGTGGATTTTGTAGGCACATACATGCTGCTGCCAAATTACTCTAAGCTACTCAGCTGTTAGATTATTAGGCGCTGGTGTTTCTTGTGGCGCATCTTGGTTTTCTGATGCGCCTAGTTCTGTCTTGGTTTTATCTGTTGCTAGATTGGCACGTTCTTCGGAGACCTTTTCTTCTGAGGTCTGCGCTTCAAGGCTTGAATCTTTAGTTACGTCTTTTTGTTCTGAGATAAGTTGCTCTTCTGAATGCGGCGCTACGGCTGATTCTTGTTCTTCCTCTACAACCTCACTTAACTCTTCCTCATATTGTTCTAAGTTGATGGGATCAATACTGGTGCGGCTTGTTGTTTTTGACGAGCTCTGTTCTGATTCTGCTGGTTTTACTGATTCAGTCTGTTTTGATGTATTTGTGCATTCATTTGTTTTGACTTCGCCACTTAGCACATCACCTTGGATTGAACCACACGCTTCTTGGAGTTGGTAAATCACGCCACTTAACGGGTTGTTCGCCATATCAAACTCACCAGACAGATTGCCCGAGATGGCTTCGCCTGAAATGGTCACCGGTTGAAGCTCAACAGCACCACGTTGAGCTGCCAAACGCAAAGGGCTCAAAGTGATCGCTGTGAGTGAATCATCCGCTTGTGACTTTAAGGTGGTATCACGTAAGTTGGCTTCCACTTCGCCCGATAAGCTGTAAGCAAGCATGTTTTGATCGCCGGCTAGGCCTTTTAAGTCGAGACTTAGATCTGAGAAGCCATTGACCGCGAGCACTGTTGGCAAATAGGGGTGAAGCAATTGCAAGGGAATCCCATCGGCGTTGAGACTCAACGCCCAAGGTTGGCTGGTGGTGCTGAGATCGATTTGCCCTAAGCCTTCGATATAGCCTTGCTCTAACGGTGCAAACAAACGTGTCAGTTGCCACAAGCCATTGTCACTCTGTGTAGAAATGGCTGCGTGTGATGTGATTACTTGATCGTAACTTGCGTTTACCACGCTAGCATCAAGCTTACCGTTCCAAATTCCCCAATGACCATTGCGGTGTTTTACTTCGAGCTGGTCACCTTCCAAATTCAAGCCAGAAAGCTGCCAGTAAGGTTGTTTAGATAACTGGATAACTTGGCTGCGTTCAATCTCTAACTGCTTCACATCGACTTGCTGGAGCCTTTCTGTGGCGATTTGCCACCAGTCGGTCTTATCGTCAGGTTGGATAGCCCATTTCAATCCATTGATGGTTGCGCTGTTGATTTTCCAATGCTGTGGCTCGAACTCACCAGATACCTGCACACTACCTTGCTGCCAATCAAAGCTTAGCTCTTGTAGTTGGATTGACTCCGGCTTGAGTTGGGCGTTCAAACGAGGCTCAACTGCGGTTTGGTCTTGGAAACTGACGCTGTCAGCTTGCAAAGAAACCTGTGCTGTTGTTTTCCAAAATGACAGTGGCAGAGAGGCGTTTTCTACTGATAACTCAAGGTTGTGCCAATGCCAATCTCCGTACTCAATATCTGCATTCAGGAGATCGAGGCTGTTGATATGGTTGATATTAATTGGCAACGCTTGCCATGGTTTAGCGAGTAAAGATTGCAACTGTAGGTTATCGATTTTCAGCTTATCAAGGGTCACATTCACCAGTGACCAGCCTTGTGGGTACTGTTCGCCTTGTCCTGAGACTTCACTGCCACGCCAGTTAAATGAAGCGCCGTAAAGCGTGCTGTCTTGGGCTTTGTAATCCAAGTCTATAAGCAACTTATCGAAAGCTTCGCCATTCCAATACAATTGATCAGCCGAAAGTTGAACCTCACCATAAGGTATTTGCTGAGCATCACTCGACCAAATTGGGTTTTGGATCTGTACATTCAAGCCATTAATGCTGAATGCATCATCTGCGTAATCGATGTTCTTTAACGCGATTTGATGGAAATAAACATTGCTGAGCGTCGGCAATGTTGGTGTGCCGTGTTGCAGGCTCAGACCATCAATCAACAGACTGTCGACAATCCAATTTCCGTCACGACGAACATCGGGGTTCAGCCATAGATCGACTTGCTCAATGAACGGCAAGTTTTTTTGTTTTGTCGCCACTCCATTAAGGGTGAGGTGATAAGGAAATTCGTATTGCACGTTATCTGCATGCAGCGGTAGGTCGACTAGATCAGAAAATAGATTCCATGCTTGGCGAGAATAAGAGGTGGTCAGCATCCCCACAAAGACAATCGGAATTGCAATCGTCACTATGAGTATAAGAAGTAGAATTCGAACTGCTGTTTTCATCCCTGCCAAAACCTGTAAGTAATATGAAGTAAGTGTGAGAGTCTCGACTTACTAAGATAGGTTTAAGCTTGTATCAATCTTGAGGCAGATTCAATAAAAAGCCCCTCAAAAGAGGGGCTTGACGATTATTTTTGTAGCTAAGTCACGAAGAGTTAGCGAGTGGTCTAGTCGAGTTGAGGACCTGCAGCCACTAGTGATTTACCTTCTGCGTTGTCAGTGTACTTATCAAAGTTGTTGATGAAGCGCTCTGCCAAGTCTTTTGCTTTGCTTTCCCATTGTAGTGGGTCAACGTAGGTATCACGTGGGTCAAGGATGCTTGGGTCCACGCCAGGAAGTGAAGTAGGCACTTCTAGGTTGAAGATAGGAATATGCTTAGTCTTCGCATCTTCAATTGAGCCATCAAGGATTGCATCGATGATGCCGCGTGTATCTTGGATAGAGATACGCTTGCCGCTGCCGTTCCAGCCTGTGTTAACTAAGTAAGCTTCTGCACCTGCTGCTTCCATGCGTTTCACTAGCACTTCTGCGTACTTAGTTGGGTGTAGAGTTAGGAATGCTGCACCAAAACATGCTGAGAACGTTGGCGTCGGCTCCGTGATGCCACGCTCAGTACCAGCCAGCTTAGCGGTGAAGCCAGATAGGAAGTGGTACTTCGTTTGCTCAGGTGTCAGTTTAGACACAGGAGGAAGTACGCCGAACGCATCAGCCGAAAGGAAGATCACTTTGTTTGCGTGACCGCCTTTCGATACTGGTTTAACGATATTGTCGATGTGATGCAGTGGGTAAGACACACGAGTGTTTTCAGTCTTAGAACCATCATCAAAGTCGATAGAACCATCGCTACGAACCGTTACGTTCTCTAATAGCGCATCACGGCGGATAGCATTGTAGATATCAGGCTCAGCTTCTTTAGATAGCTTGATGGTCTTCGCGTAACAGCCGCCTTCGAAGTTGAATACGCCGTCGTCATCCCAACCATGCTCGTCATCACCAATTAGTGCACGTTTAGGATCAGTAGATAGGGTAGTTTTACCTGTGCCAGACAGACCGAAGAAGATTGCTACATCGCCTTCTTCACCCATATTTGCACTACAGTGCATTGATGCGATGTCTTTCAGCGGAAGGAAGTAGTTCATCATGGCGAACATACCTTTCTTCATTTCGCCGCCGTACCAAGTACCGCCGATCAACTGAGTGCGCTCTGTTAGGTTGAATACGGTGAAGTTTTCAGAGTTCAAACCGTGCTCTTCCCACTTCTCGTTCGTGCATTTCGCGCCGTTCATTACGACGAAATCAGGTTCAAACGTTGCCAACTCTTCTTCTGTTGGACGGATGAACATGTTTTTCACGAAGTGTGCTTGCCATGCAACTTCTGTGATCACTCGAATGCTCAAACGAGTGTCTGGGTTTGCACCACAATAACCGTCAATCACAAATAGACGCTTACCTGAAAGCTGGTTGGTCACTAGCTCTTTTAGGTCGTCCCATACTTCTTTGTTGATTGGTTTGTTGTCGTTTTTCACTGCGTCAGAAGTCCACCACATGTGCTCTTCTGTCGTTGCATCTTTAACAATGTACTTATCTTTTGGTGAGCGACCAGTAAAGATACCAGTGTCTACGGCAACCGCGCCGAGTTCTGTAACCACACCACGTTCATAACCTGTTAGGTCAGCACGGGTCTCTTCCTCAAACAGCATTTCGTAGCTTGGGTTGCGAACAACCTCTTTAACGTTATGCAGTCCGTGTTTGGTTAGATCAAGTGTTGCAGCCTTTGTATGTTCCATAACGGTCATAGGTGCTCCTTATAAGGATTTTTGTAGGGATTTTGTAAGAATGTTTTAATTTTTATCTGCTCACCATGCTAGCAACGGGGCGGGGAGAAAACAGGGATATAGTTCAAAAATTATCCATGATTTCAATGTGGTTTTAGGTAACCCGTCACATATTGGTGCGAATAGTTTATCGTGGGCGCAAACCTTTGCGCTAGGGCAAAAGAATTATTAATTATTTAAAATTAAGCGGTTGCTTTATTACGTGAAAAGCCAAGTTATACGAGGGTTTGATCACAAAAAGGCCAGCGTTGCGCTGACCTTTTGAAGGGTAAATTACATGCTTGTTAAGCTATGAAAAT
The DNA here is from genome assembly GCF_027587135.1 of Vibrio sp. MM46. NCBI lineage: Bacteria > Pseudomonadati > Pseudomonadota > Gammaproteobacteria > Vibrionales > Vibrionaceae > Vibrio > Vibrio sp. MM46. Next base: position 100,523 of record NZ_JAPPTO010000011.1, on the reverse strand, counting down.
TAATGCACGGTTTTATTGTCTGAAGTTGCCTGCGTATACAGTTCGGTAATTTCAGATTCGTCGAACGTGTATGACGTGCCGCAGTAATCACAATGTAAAGAAATTGATCCTTCTTCGGCTAAAATGTCATAAATTTCAGTTTTATCAACAGTGATGATCGCTGCACCGCTACGCTCACGAGAACAACCACAGTGGAATTCCACCGGTTGCGGTTCGTATAGGCGAACAGAATCTTGGTTGTATAGACGGTAAAGCAGTTCATTTGCAGGTAGTGTGAACAGCTCTTCGTTTTTCACTGTCGCAGTCAGTTGCTCTAGGTGCTCAAAGTCTTCAGGTGTACCTGTACCATCTGGCATTACCTGAATCATCATACCTGCTGCGTGCTTTTTGCCTTCATGTTCACCAGTGCGGATCCAAAGACGTGTTTTTAGCTGTTCTGAGTTTGCGAAGTAACCTTCGATAACGTCAGCTAGCGTTTCACCTTCTAGACCAACCACGCCTTGGTAGCGTTCGCCTTTTTTAGGTTCGATGGTGATCACCAGGTAGCCTTTACCCATCATGTCGTGCAGGCTTGCGTCTTCAGCAATGTCGCCTTCCCAACGTGCAACGCCGCGGATCTTCTGATCGTGGTCGCCGTTAATGACAGCTAGTGATACAGGACCATCACCTTGTAGTTGGATAGTGATTGAGCCTTCGAACTTCAAAGTTGCAGTTAAAAGAGTGGTTGAAACGAGTAGCTCACCCAACAGTTTTTGCAGTGCTGCCGGATATTCCTTGCTGGAGATAATACGTTGGTATGCTTCATCCAATTGAACCAACTCGCCACGTACTGAAAGATCTTCGAATAGGTAGCGGTTTAAAACATTATTTGCCATGGAGTGCTTTCCTCGTCGGTAATTCCGGCTTTTATTGGTGTTTGAACTTGATGATGTCGCGGCGCTGCTTCTTATCTGGGCGGCGTTCCGGACTTGGGTTGTGGGCGTTGAGTTTGCGCTGCATCGCATGCTCTTCACGTTGGCTGATGCTTGATTCAGTCTCGCGATATAGCGTTTGAGCGATAGGTGCGCCTCGGCGTTGATCAGAGATTTTCTCGATGATCACCGTCTTCTCTTCGTTACCTTGACGAAGGCGAATCTCAGCACCCAATTCAACGATTTTGCTTGGTTTGCTTCGTTGCCCATTATAGTGGACTTTACCGCCATCGACCATATTACGAGCGATAGAGCGGGTTTTATAGAATCTGGCAGCCCACAGCCATTTATCTAGCCTTACGGCTTCATTTACGGAACTCATAGAACTCTGTGCAATCTAATCACTGCATTAATGGCGCAGTGACTGGTGGATTATTCACCTACAGATGGTGCCAAGGCTGTTTTTTTTCAAGGGAGTTGGCAAAAACGGCATAAGAAAAAGGTATGAAAAGGAACTTGTGATATAGTTCACTGCTCTTTGTTGAGTAGTAATTTTATTGCAATTTTAGCAAGATAGGGTCGACATTCTTTGACTTATACTTAAGGTCGACGGACGTAAGAATAAAGGAATCAATTCAGTGAAGCGTTTAGAGCTAAGTGCAGGATTAGCAAGCAGCCCGCTACTGGCTCAGATTAAGTCCAACAATCACACCATTCAAGCGAAACTTAGTGTGCTTCTTACTTGTCTATTTATAGCAATGACGGGTTGGATACTTGGCAAAGTGGTGTGGCTAGCAATGCCTCAAACTTCTGATGTGGCTCAATGGAAGCCGTCAGCAAGTGCTGTTGCGTCAACGAGTAAAAAAGACGCGATTGATTTTAACGCCCTCCAAAATGCCAATTTGTTCGGGAAGTACACTGAGCAAAAGCCGGTCGTAATAGAACAACCTGTCGTGCAAGATGCGCCTAAAACCCGCTTAAACCTAACACTTGTTGGTGCAGTTGCGAGCAGCAACGCAAAAACGAGTTTGGCGGTTATTGCCAATCGAGGTAAGCAAGCGACATATGGTATTGGCGAAGAAATTGACGGCACACGAGCAGAATTAAAAGCGGTATTGGTCGATCGCGTGATCATTGACAACCAAGGTCGAGACGAAACCTTGATGCTACAAGGCATCGAGTACAGCAAACTGTCTGAAAGTCGACCGGTTAATCAACCCAAAGCTCAAAAAGCAAATAACTCATCCGCAGTGAGTGAAAAGGTTGATCAAATCCGCGCGGAAATTGCTAAAGATCCGCAAAGCGTATTCAAGTACATCAACATTTCTCCGGTTAAGAAAGACGGAGGGATTGTCGGCTATCGCGTTTCACCAGGACGTGATGCGGCACTGTTTAATGATGTCGGTCTAAAAGCTGGTGATATTGCGGTGCAATTAAACGGGATCGATTTAAGTGATCCATCATCTTCAGTAGAACTGATGCAAGTGATGAACGATCCGCAAGAATTGAATTTGACTGTTGAGCGTGATGGTCAACAGTACGACATCTATATCCAATTGTAATACTTAGGCAACCAGCGTAAGTTCAGGGAGACATACGTGAAACATTGGTTTAGCAAAAGTGCTTGGTTACTAGCAGGTACACTACTCTGCGCACCGGGTGCGATGGCGAACGAGTTTAGTGCTAGCTTCAAAGGCACAGACATTCAAGAATTCATCAACATTGTTGGTCGTAACCTAGAGAAGACCATCATCGTTGACCCATCGGTACGCGGCAAAATCGACGTACGCAGCTACGACGTTCTTAACGAAAAGCAATACTATAGCTTCTTCCTCAACGTTCTTGAGGTGTATGGCTATGCTGTTGTGGAAATGGACAACGGCGTACTGAAAGTCATCAAGGCGAAAGATTCAAAAACCTCTGCGATTCCAGTTTTGGGCGATGACAGTGCGCAAGGCGACAGCGTGATTACACGTGTGGTAGCGGTGCGTAACGTATCGGTTCGTGAGTTATCGCCGCTACTGCGTCAACTTATCGATAATGCGGGCGCGGGTAACGTCGTGCACTATGACCCTGCTAACATCATTTTGATCACAGGTCGTGCTGCGGTGGTTAACCGCCTTGCTGAAATCATCAAGCGTGTTGACCAAGCGGGTGACAAAGAGATCGAAGTGGTTGAGCTGCGTAATGCATCTGCTTCTGAAATGGTTCGTATCGTTGATGCCCTGAACAAAACGACGAACCAAAAAAGCACACCTGAATTCCTAGAACCAAAAATCGTAGCGGATGAGCGTACCAACTCAATCCTGATTTCTGGTGACCCAAAAGTACGTGCTCGTCTGAAGCGTTTGATTCGTCAACTTGATGTCGAAATGGCGACTAAAGGTAACAACCGCGTGGTGTACCTCAAGTACGCTAAAGCAGAAGACCTAGTTGATGTACTAAAAGGTGTCTCTGACAACCTACAGGCTGAGAAGCAAGCAGGTCAAAAAGGTGGTTCATCTTCTGCAAAACGTGGTGAGGTGGTGATTGCAGCTCATGAGGCAACTAACTCGCTCGTACTGACGGCTCCGCCAGATATCATGATGGCACTGCAGGACGTGATTTCTCAGTTGGATATCCGTCGTGCACAAGTATTGATTGAAGCGCTAATCGTTGAAATGTCGGAAGGTGATGGTATTAACCTTGGCGTTCAATGGGGCTCGTTGGAAACGGGTGCGGTTATCCAATACGGCAACACTGGTGCACCGATTGGTCAGGTGATGGTTGGTTTGGAAGAAGCGAAAGATACGACTGAAAAGAAACCGATTCGTAACTCAGATACTGATGCGATTAAGTACTACGAAGAAACGACAGTGAAAGGTGACTATTCGACCCTAGCATCCGCTCTTGGTGGTGTTAACGGTGCAGCAATGAGCATCATGATGGGTGACTGGACTGCACTGATTACGGCAGTGTCATCGGACTCAAACTCAAACATTCTGTCCTCTCCAAGCATTACTGTAATGGATAACGGTGAAGCGTCATTCATTGTTGGTGAGGAAGTGCCAGTAATTACTGGTTCTACTGCTGGTTCAAACAATGACAATCCATTCCAAACGGTCGATCGTAAGGAAGTGGGTATCAAACTGAAAGTGGTTCCTCAGATCAACGAAGGTGACTCTGTTCAACTGAACATTGAACAAGAAGTTTCTAACGTGCTAGGTGCAAATGGTGCTGTTGACGTGCGTTTTGCTAAGCGCCAATTGAACACTTCAGTAATGATTCAAGACGGTCAAATGCTGGTTCTTGGTGGTCTAGTTGATGAGCGTGCGCTTGAAAGTGAATCTAAAGTGCCACTGCTGGGCGATATTCCAGTGCTTGGTCATCTGTTTAAATCAACCAGCACACAAACTGAGAAGCGTAACTTGATGGTGTTCATCAAGCCGACCATTATCCGTGATGGTATGACGGCTGATGGTATTACGCAGCGTAAGTACAACTTCATCCGTGCTGAGCAGCTATACAAAGCACAAGAAGGTTTGAAACTGATGGATGATTCAAACATTCCAGTGATGCCTGAATTTGGTCAGGAACGTAAGCACCCTGCTGAAATCCAAGCCTTCATCGATCAGATGGTAAAGAATAATGGTTGATATGTTAGACACTGCGCCAAGTATGCGCCGTCTGCCATTCAGTTTTGCCAACCGCTTTAAACTGGTATTGGAGACGGAGCACCCTGAGCGCCCTCCAATTCTGTATTACGTAGAGCCGCTCAATCCTGCGGCTCTCGTTGAAGTACGCCGAGTTCTAAAACAAAACTTTATCCCTCAAGCGATGGATAAAGAAGCGTTCGACAAAAAGCTCACTGAAGCTTATCAGCGAGACTCTTCTGAAGCTCGTCAGTTGATGGAAGACATTGGTGCAGACAGTGATGACTTTTTCTCTTTAGCGGAAGAATTGCCGCACGATGAAGACTTGTTGGAGTCTGAAGATGATGCACCAATCATCAAGTTGATTAACGCCATGCTTGGTGAAGCGATCAAAGAAGGGGCGTCGGATATCCATATCGAGACGTTTGAGAAAACCCTTTCGATTCGTTTCCGTGTTGATGGTGTATTGCGTGAAGTCTTAACCCCAAGCCGCAAGCTCGCTCCTTTGCTGGTTTCTCGTGTGAAGGTAATGGCGAAGCTTGATATTGCAGAAAAACGCGTACCTCAAGATGGTCGTATTTCGCTGCGTATTGGTGGTCGTGCAGTAGACGTGCGTGTGTCGACCATGCCTTCATCACATGGTGAACGTGTCGTAATGCGTCTGTTGGATAAGAACGCGACTCGTCTTGATCTACACAGCTTAGGTATGACGCCGTCTGTGCATGATAACTTCCGTCATTTGATTGGTCGTCCTCATGGCATCATATTGGTGACCGGTCCGACAGGTTCGGGTAAGTCGACCACCTTGTATGCTGGCTTACAAGAGATCAACAGCAACGAGCGCAACATTCTTACCGTTGAAGACCCGATTGAATTTGATATCGATGGCATCGGTCAAACGCAAGTGAACCCGAAGGTCGACATGACGTTTGCGCGTGGTTTGCGTGCGATTCTTCGTCAAGACCCGGACGTCGTGATGGTCGGTGAGATCCGTGACTTAGAAACCGCACAGATTGCCGTACAAGCGTCTTTGACTGGTCACTTAGTAATGTCAACGCTACACACCAATACCGCAGTTGGCGCAATCACGCGTCTGCGCGATATGGGTATCGAACCATTCCTGATTTCTTCTTCGCTATTGGGCGTGCTAGCTCAGCGCCTAGTTCGTACGCTTTGTTCTGACTGTAAAGAACCATACGAAGCGGATAAAGAACAGAAGAAGCTGTTTGGTTTAGAAGAACACGAATCATTGACTTTGCATCGTGCTAAAGGTTGTGAAGTGTGTAACCAGAAAGGTTACCGTGGACGTACTGGTATTCATGAGCTGCTGATGGTGGATGAGAAGGTTCAAGAGCTGATCCACAGTGAAGCGGGTGAGCAAGAAATTGAAAAAGCCGTACGTGCACACACACCAAGTATTCGTAGTGATGGTTTAAGTAAGGTCCACCGTGGTATCACTTCTCTTGAAGAAGTCATGCGAGTGACCAAGGAAGCGTAATGGCAGCATTTGAATACAAAGCGCTGGATGCGAAAGGCAAACAAAAGAAAGGCACTATTGAAGGGGATAACGCCCGTCAGGTGCGCCAACGCCTAAAAGAGCAGGGCATGATCCCTGTTGAGGTGATGGAAGCCAAAGCGAAAGCCGCTAAGTCTTCAGGTGGTTCGGTTGGCTTCAAACGTGGTATCAAAACCGCAGAACTTGCTTTGATTACGCGTCAGCTATCAACGCTTGTACAATCTGGTATGCCATTGGAAGAGTGTTTAAAAGCTGTTTCTGAGCAAGCTGAAAAGCCGCGTATTCGTTCGATGATCGCAGCAGTGCGCTCAAAAGTGACGGAGGGTTATCCGCTGGCAGACAGTTTGGGTGATTACCCACATGTGTTTGATGAGCTATTCCGTTCTATGGTGGCTGCTGGTGAAAAATCTGGCCACTTAGATGCGGTACTGGAGCGATTAGCGGAATACGTAGAAAACCGCCAGAAGATGCGTAATAAACTGCTTCAAGCCATGATTTACCCTGTGGTGCTTGTGGTGTTTGCGGTGGGTATCGTGTCGTTACTGCTTTCTTCTGTGGTGCCGAAAATCATCGAACCAATCATTCAAATGGGGCAAGAGCTACCACAGTCGACGCAAGTATTGTTGTCAGCCAGTGAATTTGTCCAAGAATGGGGTTTAATCATCTTTGTTGTGTTGGTGGTGTTTTTCTATGGCTTGAAGCTCGCACTGCAAAGACCCAATTTCCGTTTAGCATGGGACAGAAAAATCCTCAGTCTGCCTTTGCTAGGCAAAATCTCTCGAGGTCTTAATACGTCTCGATTTGCGCGCACGTTATCGATTTGTACTTCAAGTGCGATTCCTATTCTTGAAGGTATGCGCGTCGCGGTGGACGTTATGTCAAACCGATACGTGAAACAACAGGTCTTAGTGGCGGCTGACAACGTACGTGAAGGTGCAAGTCTGCGCAAAGCGTTGGATCAAACTCGCTTGTTTCCACCAATGATGCTGCACATGATTTCTAGTGGTGAGCAGAGTGGTGAACTAGAGAGCATGCTAACCCGTGCGGCTGACAACCAAGACCAAAACTTTGAATCTACAGTGAATATCGCTTTGGGGATTTTCACTCCAGTGTTAATTGCACTGATGGCTGGTCTCGTTCTTTTCATCGTAATGGCGACATTGATGCCAATGTTGGAAATGAATAACTTGATGAGCGGATAAAATTCGAGTTAAGTCGTGTCTATTGATGGCACGGCTTGAATCTAACTTTCGGAGAAAATAATGAAATTTAAGCGCAGTAAGCAACAAGGCTTCACTCTATTAGAAGTAATGGTTGTTGTTGTTATTCTAGGTATTTTGGCGAGTGTTGTTGTTCCTAACCTACTAGGTAACAAAGAAAAAGCAGACCAACAAAAGGCGATCACAGACATCGTGGCATTGGAAAACGCGTTGGACATGTACAAGCTGGATAACAGCGTTTACCCAACGACAGACCAAGGTCTAGATGCATTGGTGAATAAGCCTTCTAACCCAGAGCCACGTAACTACCGTGACGGTGGTTACATCAAGCGTCTACCATCTGATCCATGGGGCAACGAGTACCAGTACCTAAGCCCTGGTGACAATGGCACGATTGATATCTTTACTCTAGGCGCTGATGGTCAAGAAGGCGGCGAAGGTCCGGCTGCAGATATCGGCAACTGGAACATGCAAGATTTCCAATAAGCCCTCGCTTAAACCAGCACTAATGAAAAAAATGCAAAAACACCTCGGTTTTACATTGATAGAAATTCTATTGGTGCTGGTTTTGTTATCCCTTACCGCTGTCGCGGTGATCGCAACTTTGCCTACCAGTCAAAAAGACCTTTCCAAACAATACGCGCACAGTTTTTTTCAGCGCTTACAACTGCTTAATGAAGAAGCAGTACTAAGTGGCAAAGATTTTGGTTTGCGTGTTGATGACGTTAAATCTACCTACACTTTATTGAGCTTGACCCAAGATGGCTGGCAACCACTGGAATTAAAGCAGATCCCAAGTGAAACCAAGCTTGAGGGGGATATTTCTCTGCAGTTGGATTTAGGTGGTGGTGCGTGGGATAAAGACGATCGACTGTTCGAACCTGGCTCCCTGTTTGATGAAGACATGTTTGCTGAGGAAGAGGACAAAAAGAAAAAGAAAGTGAAGCCACCTCAAGTGTTCATTTTCTCTAGTGCAGAGATTACGCCTTTCACCCTGTCATTCTTCCCTGAAGAGGGAGATGCATTTAACGATGGCTGGCGGATCATTGGTAAAGAGACTGGCGAGATAGAGTTATTAGCGCCAGGAGAAGAAGCAGAAGACGATGACAATACGACATTCTAAGCCAAATCGTATTGGCACATCGCACTGCAATACTCGAGGTATGACATTACTTGAGGTGTTAGTCGCACTTGCGATTTTTGCCACAGCCGCGATCAGTGTGATCCGCTCTGTGAGCCAACACATCAATACGGTCAGTTATTTAGAAGAAAAAATGTTTGCAGCTATGGTTGTGGATAACCAAATGGCGAATGTGATGCTCTCAACGGAAAAGCTTAAAGCAAAGAACGGTACTGAAGAGCTAGCAGGGCGCTCTTGGTATTGGAAAATCACACCTGTTGCCACCACGCAGCCATTGCTGAAAGCATTTGATGTCAGTGTCGCGACTGAGAAAAACGCGAGCCCAGTGGTTACGGTGAGAAGTTATGTTGCGCAGTAAGATTCAACGTATCAACAAACACCGCAAACGCAATCAACGTGGTTTTACTTTGATTGAAGTACTGGTGTCGATTGCCATTTTTGCCAGCATGAGTGTTGCTGCTTACCAAGTCGTGTCACAAGTGCAGCGCAGCAATGTGTTGTCCCAAGAGCGTACTCAGCGCCTTAATGAGCTGCAACGTGCGATGGTGATGATGGATAACGATTTTCGCCAAATGGCAATGCGTCAGATGCGTACCAATGGCGAAGAACCATCAAAGCAACTACTGTTTTGGTCAGATTATCTGCTTGATTCAGATGCAAAAGGCGTGATGTTTGCTCGTCTAGGTTGGCACAACCCACAACAGCAATTTCCACGTGGTGAAGTCACGAAAGTGGGCTATCGCATTAAAGATGAAGTGCTGCAACGTGTGTGGTGGCGATACCCAGATACGCCAACAGGGCAAGAAGGGATCGTGACGCCTTTACTCACTCAGGTCGAAGAATTCGATATGCGCTTTTATGATGGAAAGTCATGGAAGAAAGAATGGGCAAGTAGCAGTGAGTTACCTAAAGCGGTATCGGTTATTTTGAAGCTAAAAGACTATGGTGAGATCACTCGCACCTATCTGACGCCGGATGGAAAACTTGCGTCAAGTAGCCAAGATAACTCTGGCGGTAGCAACTCGTCTGGGGGTAACAACTCCTCTGGAGGTAATAATGGCTAGTCGTCAACGTGGGGTCGCGCTCCTTATCGTTTTGATGCTACTTGCCATCATGACGACAGTCGCCGCAAGTATGTCAGAGCGACTGTTTTTGCAGTTTCAACGCGCTTCAAACCAGATTAATTATCAGCAGGCATATTGGTACAGCTTAGGGGTAGAGGCTCTAGCCGAAATTGGTATTGAGCAAAGTTATAAAGACAGCGATACCATTAATTTAAGTCAGCCGTGGGCGATCAAAGAGCAGGTTTATCCGCTCGACTATGGTCAAGCCGCTGGTCGTATTATCGATAAACAGGCATGCTTTAACTTGAACGTATTGGCAAGTGTCCAACCTAACGGCGCGCAAGCAACTCGTCCATACTTAGTGCAAGTCTTTCAACGTTTGATGGAAGAAATGGACGTTGAACCTTACCAAGCTGAAGTGATTGCCGATTCAACATGGGAATATGTTGATAGTGATAGCACAGTGCGTTCTACGGCAGGTGTGGAAGACAGCACCTATGAAGCGATGAAACCCCAATACTTGCCACCAAATGGATGGATGGCGGATGCGAGTGAGTTACGTGCGGTTTACCAAGTGAGTGGCGATATCTATCAGAAGATAGCCCCAATGGTTTGTGCGCTCCCAAGCGATGATTGGCGTTTGAACGTAAACACAATTGACGTTGAACAAGCACCGATCTTAGTTGCGATGTTTACGCCCGGCTTGAGTAGCAGCGATGCGGTGCAACTGATAGAAAAGCGTCCTTTTGATGGTTGGGATAGCGTTGATGAATTTTTAGCTGAGTCGGAATTAGCTGGCTTAAGTGGTGATGTAAAGAAAAATGCCAAAGGTTATTTGGGAGTAGACAGCTCCTTCTTTGAGCTGGATGCACAGGTGCTGGTGGATGAATCCCGAGTACGTATTCGAAGCCTTTTGCAAAGTACAAATAGAGAAACGGTGACTGTCGTTCGCCGTCGTTTTGGAGGAATCAGTGAGCGAGTTTCTGACCGTTCGGCTGAGTAGCGAACAACAAAGTACCATTCCATGGTTGGTGTGGTCGACACAACAGCAAGAAGTGATTGCCAGTGGTGAAATTGCCGGATGGGAACATCTGGACGAACTGGTAGCCTACGCTGATCAGCGCCAAATTGTTGCGCTGTTAGCCAGTAATGATGTTGTGTTAACAGAAGTAGATATCCCACCAGGCGCATTGCGTCAGTTTGACAGCATGCTGCCATATCTGGTGGAAGACGAAGTCGCGCAAGACGTGGACAACCTGCATTTCACAGTATTAAACAAGCAAGCAGAAACAGCACAAGTGTGTGCAGTGGAGCGAGCTTGGATTCAGACCATTTTGCAGCGTTTCTCCAGCCAAGGTCTTGTGATCAAGCGTATGTTGCCTGATGTTTTGGCAATGCCTGCGAATGATGAAAACAGTTCGGCTGCAATGCTAGGGGAGCAATGGTTAATTCGTCATTCTGACACTCAAGGTGCTGTGGTGGATGCATCCTGGCTTGATCTGTATTTATCCGCTTACCTTCAAAGTCATGAAGGTTGGAAGCTTGATTGCTACAGCTCTGTACCAGAATCAACGGTGCCAGATATCTGGGTAGCAAAACCAGAAGAAATGACCATGGCACTGCTGGCGAAAGGGGTTGCAGAGAGCAAAATCAATCTCCTTACTGGCGCTTTTAAACCGAAATCCTCGTGGGGCAAGTACGTTAAGGTGTGGCAGAAAACGGCGATTGCTGCTGGTGTGTTGTTGGTAGTACTTGTTGGTCAACAATTGTTGATGGTTCATAAATACGAAGCGCAAGCACAAGCGTATCGCGAAGAAAGTGAACGTATTTTCCGTCAAATATTCCCGAATAAGCGTCGTATTCCGACAGTCAGCTACTTGAAGCGTCAAATGACCGATGAAGAACGCCGTTTATCTGGTGGATCGAGTGATGTGGCGATGCTGTCTTGGATCGCGGCACTGCCAACGACTCTGGGACAGGTGAATGATCTGCAAATCACCAGCTTTAAATATGACGGTCAACGTGGCGAAGTTCGTATTCAAGCGAGCAGCTCTGACTTCCAGCCATTTGAACAAGCACGTGTGAAACTGGCGGAGAAGTTTAACGTCGAACAAGGTCAACTGAACCGCAACGGCAACGTTGTGATGGGCAGTTTTGTGTTGAAGCGTCAGTGAGGTGATGATGAAGAATTTAATCGCACAAGCTCAAGCTTGGTGGAGCAGCATCTCGCAACGTGAGCAACGTCTGGTGATGGGCGGTAGCATTATTGCTGTCCTTGGCATCATTTACTGGGGCCTTTTACAGCCAATGAATCAACGAGCTGAATTAGCTCAGTCTCGAATTCAAAGTGAGAAACAACTGCTAACTTGGGTACAAGATAAAGCCGATGATATTACCGCACTACGTAAAAGTGGCGGTGTTAGCTTTTCCAATCAACCATTGAACCAAGTGGTGTCTTCATCTGCGCGCCGCTACAAAGTTGAACTGATCCGTGTACAACCGCGTAATGATAGCGTTCAGGTGTGGATTAAGCCTCTGGCATTCAATCAGATGGTGGATTGGTTGCGTTATCTAAAAGAACAACAAGGGATTGAGGTGGAATTCCTAGACATCGACCGTACTGAGCAAGCAGGTATGATCGACGTAAACCGCCTGCAATTTAAGCGAGGTTAAGGTGAAAAAAGCTGTTCTTTACGTTGTTATTTTTATTGCCTTTTTCTCGACTAGTTTAATTGCTGGTTTGCCAATCTCTTGGGTACTACAACAAGTGCCTATGGTGCGAGGTTTAGATATTCAAGGTGCGCAAGGCACGGTTTGGCAAGGTAGCGCATCCAATGTGCGTTGGCAGCGTCAAAACCTGGGAGAATTGAACTGGGACTTCCAACTGTCGGGGCTATTTACCGGTAAAGCCGAGTTTGCGGTACGTTTTGGTCGCGGTAGCGATATGGACGTTCGTGGACGAGGTTTGGTTGGCTACAGCCTTACCAGTGGTCCGTATGCTGAAAACTTAGTCGCATCTATTCCTGCGGCAAAAGTGGTTGAACAGGCACGCCTTCCAGTTCCTGTTGGGGTGGAAGGGCAACTTGAACTGAACATCCGCCATGCGACATACGCAGCACCTTGGTGTAAGACTGCGGAAGGTACGTTAGTTTGGAGTGCTAGTGGTATTCAAAGCCCGCTAGGTAGCCTTGAACTTGGGCCTGTCATTGCCGATTTGAACTGCAAAGACAGCGTATTATCAGCGTCTGGCGAACAGAAAAGCCAACAAGTATCAGCGGCGTTTTCCGCTGAGCTCATGCCAAATCAGCGTTACTCAACGAAAGCTTGGTTTAAACCAGGAGCGGAGTTCCCATCGGGTATGAGCGACCAACTAAAATGGCTGGGTAACCCTAACTCGCAAGGTCAATACGAGTTTGATTACAAAGGGCGTTTCTAGCCAAATCTGTCATTCAGAACATTATCAAAGAGCTGCCAGTGTGCAGCTCTTTTTGCTTTTGGATCATGGTAGGCTAAACCCTCTATTTGCTGTACGAAAACTTAGTTGGTTATTAGTTTGATCTTTAACCTTATGATTTTTATGTGAATAATGCGGCTTTGTGCAGGTTGGTAAGCATTTGGATCATAGTAGGCCAAATGCTCCTAACGCTGTACAAAAGGCAAAAAGAAAGGCCACGAAGTGAATTCGTGACCTTCTTTCTCATTGATATAGTCAGGTTGAGTGGCGATCAATCTTTGTGTTGTAGAATCTCATTCCAAGGCAAATCAGCATCGCCAAGTACGATAAAGTTTGGGTTCTCCAACGTCTCGCGCTCATTGTAAGATAGCGGTTCAAGTTGCGTACTGAGAATTCGTCCGCCCGCTTCTTCTACAATGCATTGTGTAGCAGCGGTATCCCACTCGCCAGTTGGACCTAGACGTAAATAACAGTCCACTGCACCTTCAGCAACAAGGCACGCTTTGAGTGCGGCAGAGCCAAGTGGAATCAAATCGTAATTCCAAGCGTTACTCATGCGGCTCGTGATGCGGTTAATGTCTTGACGACGGCTGATCGCGATAGCAATGTTTTGTCCAGGTTGCTCATGTTTATGAGTGTGAATTTTTACACTTTCAGACATGTCTGGAATCTTCCACGCGCCCTTACCGTTGTATGCATAATACGTAACACCAGAAACCGGACCGTAGACTACGCCCATGGTGGGTTTGTTGTTGTCGATAAGCGCAATAATGGTTGCAAAGTCGCCGCTGCGTGCGATGAACTCTTGTGTGCCATCAAGTGGGTCGACTAACCAGTAGCGTTCCCATTGTGCACGCTGCTCTAAGCTGATATCTGCAGCTTCTTCAGAAAGCACCGGGATATCTGGCGTCAACTCACTTAAACGCTCGGTGATCAGCTTGTGCGCCGCGATATCTGCGCTGGTGACTGGGGTCTCGTCACTTTTAGTGTATGCTTCGTACTGCTTTTTCTCGTAAATATCGAGAATCAATTGTCCTGCGCTGCGAGCAATTTCGATGACTTGCGGAAGCAGGTGAGATAAATCTTTTGTCATTGGCATAAGTAATGGTCCTTTCTCACTATTATGGTCCAGCTCTTCGGCTGTGATTAATTTTGTTTGTGAGTGGTGTTTTGTAAGTGTTTCAGTGCCAACATCAACGCTGTGATGCTTCGTGCTTCACAAAAATCTAAGTGCGTTAATAGTTCTTCCGCTTGCGCTAATGGCCAGCGAACGATTTCTAATGGTTCTGGCTCATCACCTTCTTGTTTCTCTGGGTATAGGTTTTGTCCCAAGAACAGCGTCATTTTGCTCGAGAAGTAAGAAGGCGCAAGGATCACTTGTTTTAAGGGTGTTAGCTCATGAGAACCAAAACCAATTTCTTCTTTTAACTCTCGATCTGCTGCTTCTATCGGTGTTTCTCCAGGGTCGATAAGACCTTTCGGAAAGCCGAGTTCGTAGCGTTCTGTGCCCGCCGCGTATTCACGTACTAGCAGTAAGTCACCTTGCTCAGTGATAGGCACTACCATCACGGCATCGCGACCACTTGGTTTCATGCGCTCGTAAGTACGCAGTTCACCATTAGAGAAGCGAAGGTCGAGGGCTTCCACTGCAAACAGCTTAGATTGTGCGACCGTCTGACAAGAGAGTATCTCTGGTGGGGTCCTTTTCGACATAGCGCTGGCTCCTTAGTGTCGTTTACTCAGCGAGAGAAATGAGATTTCTTAATATATGAGAAGAAAGCTCGAGTTTCTAGCGTGATGATTCAGCTTAACTCAATTGAAAACAAAAATGGGAGGCAAACGCCTCCCATTTCTCGTCGATATGCATCGCTAACAAGCCATGAACGACTTAGTAGTAAGAGTGATCACCACGATCGTGCTCTGTTGCATCGCGAACTGCCGTCAGTTCACCAACGAATTGGTTTAGAAGTTCTTTTTCAATGCCTTCTTTTAGCGTTACATCGACCATTGAACAACCGTTACAACCGCCGCCGAATGCTACGATTGCGATGCCATCGTCTGTGATTTCAACTAGATTTACGTGACCACCGTGACCTGCAAGTTGTGGGTTCACTTGAGTTTGGATTACGTACTCAACACGTTCTACAAGTGGAGCGTCGTCTGCCACTTTACGCATTTTTGCGTTTGGCGCTTTTAGTGTTAGCTGAGAACCCATTTTGTCTGTCACAAAGTCGATTTCAGCGTCTTCTAGAAACGGTAGGCTTAGCTCGTCAACGTAAGCTGAAAAACCGCTGTAAGGGATTTCAGTGTCAGTACCTTCAATGGCTTCTGGTGGGCAGTAAGACACGCCACACTCTGCGTTTTGTGTTCCTGGGTTCACGACGAAAATACGAATGTTTGTGCCTTCAGGCTGTTGACCTAAAAGGTTGGCGAAATGCGTTTGCGCAGTTTCTGTAATAGTAATATTTGACACGACGAATACCTGAGTAATTTTGTAGGCTATTGCTGCTATTCTACTCCTGTTGACGCCTCGGTCTAGTCTTTTTGATGCTAAGACATGGCGAAGCGATCTAGATTGAGCCGGGGGCAGGAGTTCTGCAGATGCAGTAAATATCGATGCTTTCTACGCCAACTTCAAGTAGTAAATGACATAATTGTCGGACCGTACTACCTGTTGTAACCACATCATCCACAATCGCGACGTGGGAAAAGTCCACCTCACCTTGTAGGGCAAATGCCCCTTGCAGATTTTGCTCGCGACTGGCTTTTTTGTTTCCTCGCTGCGACTGAGCGCTTTTGACACGTTTAAATATCTTGCTTTCATATCGCACATCTAAATGGCGGGCGAGGTGTTTGGTTAAGATATGGCTCTGATTGAATCCTCGTTTTATGTAGCGCTGCCAGTGAATGGGCACGCTGGTGATGACGGGGGCAGGCTGCTCAATTCGTTCTGCTAATAGTTGAGTAAGCGTACTCACCTGCCATGCCTCGCCGTGATCTTTAAAGCGCTGTACTTGTTGAGAGAGCGGAAAGTCATAGTCACCTAAGGTATACAAACGCCGCCATGGTGGTGGCTCTTTCAAGCATTCTCCGCACTCTGCGGAGGATTGTGATTCCTCTTCTGTCATTTTTAAACCACAACGTGAGCAGCGTTTGATTGGTGTGAGGTGGTCAAAACAGCTGTCACACCAACGCATTAGGTTGGGCGTTTGGCGGTGAGGTATGGGAAATCGGCATAATCCGCATTGGCTACTGAGTACGCGATGCATGATGTTTTGCCATTGATGAGATAACATACAATCCATCCAAGGTGAGCGAGCCATCAGACTAAAGCTTGGATTGCGTTGTAAGGAATAAGATAAGTGGGAGAGAACGAGAGCATGAGCACGAATTTGCACTGGCAGTCATTTGGTCAAGGACCAGATTTGGTGTTGCTTCATGGTTGGGGTATGAATGGTGCGGTATGGCAGCAGACCGTCGAGTCTCTTCAACCTTATTTCCGAGTGCATGTGGTCGATCTTCCGGGATACGGACACAGCGCAGAATCTCACGCTGAAGATTTAGCAAAAATCGCTGACCTTGTTTTGCAAGACGCACCAAAGAAAGCAGTTTGGCTTGGCTGGTCATTAGGTGGCTTGGTGGCAACCCACATTGCACTTAATGCTCCGCAGCGTGTGAGCAAATTAATCACGGTAGCAAGTTCACCAAAATTTGCTGCTGAGCGTCCTTGGCGTGGTATTCAACCTAACGTGTTAACCGCATTCACCGATCAATTGCTGGAAGACTTCTCTGTCACTATTGAACGTTTTATGGCGCTGCAAGCGATGGGCAGCCCGTCTGCGCGCAAAGACGTTAAACAACTCAAACAAGCGGTGCTATCGCGTCCGCAGCCGAACCCTGATTCGTTGTTGGTTGGTTTGAACATTCTTGCCGATGTGGATCTGCGCGATGCGCTGACTTCCCTTTCTATGCCGATGCTGCGCCTTTATGGTCGACTTGATGGCTTAGTGCCAATCAAAGTGGCAAGTGACTTAAGCGAGCAGTTGCCAAGCACTCAGCAGTTTGTTTTCAATCAATCCTCTCATGCGCCGTTCATGACCGAACATGAAGCGTTTTGTCTCCAAGTGAGAGAATTTGCCGCTTAACGGTTAGGCCTGCACATCTAAAAACTCCTAAAGCTGCTTAAAAATTGGTCGATATAAGTTTTAGCGAACTCTTCTTGTGGGAGGAGTTTGCTGTATTGACGAGTTGGGCGACTCTGAGGAGGGTTCGCAATGATTGTGTCACCGGCTAACGTTAGCGTGCCACTGATCGCCCCATCCGTTAATGTGCAGACGGAACAAGCTGCTCGTGACAATAAAGTCCGAGAACCTGTGACGCCAACAGTCGCACTGGCGAAAACCAATGCGGAGCGCAAAGTAAAAAGTGATGAGAAACGGCGACGCCAATCCTCGTGGGACCCATCGGAGCATCCTGACTACGAAGTGGAACCCGAGGTGGATACCCGTTATCACGAAGAACCGAAAGACACGCTAGAACGTCTTTTCGGTTTGCTAGCGCTCAAGAGTTACAGTGAAGATCAGGGTAAGGGCTACGCGATACGCTTTCGATTACCTAAGCGCATTTTGGATGCTGCGGTCAAAGAGGGATTGATGGAAAAGCGCAGGAAGGTGATTAAGTTTCATTATGGTCACTCGGTCGCGCCCCATACACCGTCAGAAGTGATAGCAGTATTATGACGACTCAATATCCTACTCAAATAAAAACGCTCCAAGCAGAATAACTGATTGGAGCGTTTTCTTTTTAGCTATGAAAACGAGTTAGCGGTGAAGCCTAGGCGAGATTACTTTTTCGCTTTAGCAAACGCTGCTGCAAAAGCACCGCCCATTGCGCTGTTAGATGACGAGTCATCACGGCGAGGCTGACGACGCTGCTGTTGGTCATTACGACGCGGCGCTGCTGATGAGCGTTGGCTGCGGTTGTCTTGACCCGGCTCGTCGTTCATACGCATCGATAAACCAATACGCTTGCGCTGCACGTCCACTTCCATCACTTTTACTTTAACGATGTCGCCCGCCTTCACCACTTCGCGTGGATCAGACACAAAGCGGTCTGTCAGTGCAGAGATATGTACGAGACCGTCTTGGTGAACGCCGATATCAACAAAGGCACCGAAGTTGGCTACGTTAGACACCACGCCTTCTAGAATCATGCCTGGTTCCAAGTCAGATACCGAGTTTACGCCTTCTGCAAACGTCGCCGTTTTGAATTCTGGACGCGGGTCACGACCCGGCTTATCTAGCTCTTTGATGATGTCTGTAATGGTTGGCACACCGAAGTTATCGTCGGTGTAATCGACCGCATGCAGACCTTTTAGGAAGCTTGAATCACCAATCAGTGCTTTGATGTCTTTGTTGTTCTTCTCAGAAATCGCTTTTACCACTGGGTACGCTTCTGGGTGAACCGCAGACGCATCAAGAGGGTTCTTACCATCCATAATACGTAGGAAACCTGCACACTGCTCGAACGCCTTAGGACCCAAGCGAGGGACTTTCTTCAAGGTCGTACGTGCTTCGAAACGACCGTTTTCATCACGGAAGTCGACAATGTTCTGCGCGATGGTGCTCGACAAGCCCGCTACGCGCGTCAGTAGCGCTGCAGAAGCGGTATTCACGTCTACGCCGACCGCGTTTACACAGTCTTCCACAATCGCATCTAGGCGTTTTGCCAGCATAGATTGGCTAACATCATGCTGGTACTGACCCACGCCAATTGATTTAGGATCGATTTTCACTAGCTCAGCCAGTGGGTCTTGCAGGCGACGGGCAATCGACACCGCACCACGCAGAGACACGTCCATATTTGGGAATTCTTTTGCTGCAAGCTCAGACGCTGAGTAAACCGATGCTCCCGCTTCACTCACGATGATTTTCTGAACTTTCAAGTTGCCACGTTTGATGACGTCCGCGACAAAGCTGTCGGTTTCACGTGAAGCCGTGCCGTTGCCGATCGCAATTAAATCCACATTGTACTTGCGTACCAACTGATCAACGATTTGCGCTGATTTGTCGTATTGCTTTTGTGGTGGGTGAGGGTAGATGGTTTCGGTTGCAAGCACCTTACCAGTCGGATCGACAATAGCGATCTTCGAGCCTGTACGCAGACCCGGATCGAGACCAAGTGTTGCGCGAGGACCTGCCGGTGCTGCCATCAACAAGTCTTTTAGGTTAGTGGCAAATACTTCAATCGCTTCGATTTCTGCGCGCTCTTTCATTGCGCCCATTAGCTCGGTTTCCATGTGCATCGATACTTTGATGCGCCATGCCCAGCTGATCACTTGCTTACGCCACGTATCCGCAGGTGCGCTGCTAAGTGTCACGCCGTAGTGGTCAGCGATAATCGTTTCGCAGTAAGACTGACGCGCGCCTTCTTCCTGTTCTGGATCGGCATTCATTGCCAATGTCAGGAAGCCTTCGTTACGACCACGTAGCATTGCCAGTGCGCGGTGCGATGGTACTTTGCTTAATGGTTCGTTGTGGTTGAAGTAATCTTTAAACTTCTCACCTTCTTGCTCTTTGCCTTCAACGACGCGAGCACCCATTTCCGCATTGCGGTTTAGGTGACCACGGATTTTCTCCAGTAGGTTTGCGTCTTCCGCGATGCGTTCCATGATGATTGCGCGAGCGCCATCCAGTGCGGCTTTGGTGTCTGCCACGCCTTTGTCTGCATCAAGGTATTTGCTTGCTTCGCTTTCTGGCTCAGTTTGCGGATGATTCCAAAGCTGGTCTGCAAGTGGCTCAAGACCCGCTTCAATCGCGATCTGACCTTTGGTGCGACGCTTTGGTTTGTAAGGTAAGTACAAGTCTTCAAGACGAGTCTTGCTGTCTGCCTGAGTGAGCTCTTGTTCTAGCTCTGGTGTAAGTTTGCCTTGTTCTTGGATCGACTTCAGGATGGTTTGACGACGGTCGTCAAGCTCACGAAGGTAAGACAGACGGCTGTCTAGAGTACGCAGTTGGGTATCATCAAGTCCGCCTGTTACCTCTTTACGGTAACGTGCAATAAATGGGACCGTGTTACCGTCATCGATAAGGGTTACAGCAGCGTTGACTTGCTCAGGGCGAACATTCAGCTCTTGAGCAATCATGCGACAGATAGCTTGGCTCATCCGTGTATTCTCTTTAATTCTGTTTAGGTATTGGTTGTGTATAGAACATTGGGGTCATTCATGGAATTTGCAATGTTTTAAACTAGTCACGCGAAAATTTACCGAGCGCTGGTGGACATCAGTCAGATTTGTGTCAAAACTGTAAGTAAATTGAGAACTTATACATTTGGTTATCGACTAACCCTGTACCTTAGCTCATACGGAAAATAATGATGAAGAAAATGTCTTTGGCTTTGGCGCTCTCTGGTGCCTTATTGGCGACGCCGCTCGCTTGGTCGCAAACACTTTCCGCGACCACTCAAAATCCGATTTACCAACTTGATGATAAAGTCGTATTGGGGCGAGTAGAGAGTGTTTACTACAGAGAAATTCCTGAGCTAAGCGATGTGCCTTTTATCGGTAAGATTGATACCGGTGCAGATACCACCTCAATGCACGCAGAAAACATCCACGTTAGCAGTAGTAATCCTGAATACAAGAGCCTTAAAGATGACAAGCTGATGTGGGCCATCATTGATGATCTTGGCGGCACCAAAGCCAAATGGGATGCCGATAGCTTCGAGCCGTATCAAGTCACCGTGAGCTTCACTATTCATCATCCGTACACAGGTAAAGAAATTAAGATCACTGATGATCTTGAACGCATCAGTGCGATCCGTAGTCGTACCAGTGAAAAACCAATTTTACGTCCGACAGTGAAAATGCCGATGACCATTGCAGGGCACACTGTGGACACCGTGGTCAACCTGACCAAGCGCACTCAATTCTCAGCACCTATCTTGATTGGTAAGACTTACCTCGATAACAACGCGTGGGTGTTTGCTGGTTACGATTACCTACAAGAGCAACAAAAGGCGCAGATGATCGGCAAGAAAGAAACGGTGGAAGTGGAAGGGGTGCCATACAAGGTAAGCATTTCGACCACCAGTCGTTACACCAACGTACATGCGCTGAACATCAAAGTCGATAAGAAGAAAAAACAAGTTTCTTTCACCCTTGAAGGCGAAAACGGTAAGCGTCACCCAATGACATTGCCACTCGTGCGTATGTTGAAAACCAGCAAGAGTGAGCGCCCTTTGGTTTACCTTCCGGTGCAAGTGAGCGAAACCGAGACGCAACAATGGCTGGTATACCTGCGTGATCGCAGCGGCTTCAGCTCACAAATCCGTCTGGGCAAAGACGTGGCAAGCCAGCACTTCGTGATCGATACCGACAAAGAGAACTTGCTCGGTGGTGTTGAAAAGTCATTTAAGAATGCTCTGAAATCTAAGCCATTAGTTATCTCACCAGAAGAGTCAGTCAACATTGATGGTCATGTACTGCCTGCGTATCCAACTTTCGCGGTGAAAACGCCGCTGTTGCGTGTCGATGGCTTTGAATTGACGGAAAAAGACAAGAAAGAAGTGGTGACCTTCTACCTGCCAAGCGCGAACGGCAAGGAAGAGAAAATCACTAAACGCGTATTGAAGAAGCTCAAAGTGGGGGATTCGGTTCGCCCAGTCGTCGAAGGTGACTTCCTGTTTGGTGATGAAGAGAAGAGTATCGAATTTGCCATCGATGTACTGGAGAAAGACGATCAAGCACAGCCGTTCTTTGTCTTTGGGCATAACATGGCGAAAGGCGGCGTATTGCTAAATACACGTGCAGACCACTTACTAGATGCGCGCCCGTTGTTTAGAGCGGGTCACATTGAGGTGGCGGAAGTGGAAGGCATGTCTTTCCCTGTGAAATTGGATACGGGCGCGGATGTGAGCTCAATTAATGCTCATAACATCAAGCAGTTCGAGAAAGATGGTAAAGACATGGTGAGCTTCACCTACGAGAACGACAGCGGCATGAAGAAAGAATTTACCAAGCCCGTTGTCGACGTGATGCGCATCAAAGCCAAGAAAGGTGAGAAAGCCAACGTACGCCCTGTGGTGGAAATGCACGTTAAGCTGGGCGAACTAGAGAAGAAGATTCGCGTTAACTTGCAAGATCGTAGCCGCTTCCATTACAGCATGATTCTAGGTAAGAACTTCTTGAAGCACGGTGCGATCGTTGCCAGCGATACCAACTACATTGTGACCGAGAAGCCAGACTACGAAGAGTAATCCTCAAGATTGGTACCTTAAAACGCAAAAGCCGCACTAAAAAGTGCGGCTTTCTTTTATCCGGTTGCAGAATCAATGTTGTTCGGCTTGGTAGCGAATGCTGTTGATAAACCATTCTTTGTAGCCTTCCGGCGTTCTTACTGCGAATTCGTCATCGACTTCTTTTTTTAGTAGTGCACGAGCCATTGGGGAATCAATCGAGATATAGCCTTTCGCATCACCATAGATTTCATCAGGACCAACGATGCGGAAATTCTTCACATCGCCCGCTTCATTCTCAATTTCCACCCAAGCACCAAAGAACACTTTGCCTTCTTGCTGAGGTGAGTAATCCACCACTTTGACTTGCTCTAGGCGCTTACGTAAGTATCTGACACGACGGTCAATTTCACGCAGGCGTTTTTTGTTGTACTGATAATCTGCGTTTTCGCTTCGGTCGCCCAAACTTGCTGCCCAAGTAACTTTTTTGGTGACTTCTGGGCGTTCTTCTCGCCATAAAAAGTCGAGTTCGGTTTTTAGGCGATTGTAGCCTTCACGGGTAATTAAATTGGTTTTCATTAGAAGTAAATCAGCCGTTATTGGATTCTGTTGATCATATACCCAAGTAACCTCAAGATGCTAGGTTCAGCGAGAATGACTTGGTTTGTAGACGCGGCGGCGATTTAAAGGTCTAGTGGGCCTAAATCAAGAATCGGCAACAAAGTATACAAGCCAAGACAACTCGCCCTTCGGGAGCGTGTCATTGACCCGACTTCTGCGTCAAACAACTTGGGAAGAGCTGGCTATTACACTGCGTTGTTTTCCTTGACCTCGAATCAATGACAGCGCTCTGAATCCTGTAGCTTGAAGTCACTTGGGTATAGCAGCCTTGATTTTGTCTGACTGTAAATTGTTGTGGTGAGAAGAAAAATAATGCGAAACGTCGAAATAAATCATCAAAACCGTGGCTAAGATAAAAAGAGTAACAATTTGCACAAGCACGTTTGAAAAAACAGTGATACATTTTTGACTATAGATGCCTCTGAAAGGATGTTTCAATGCAGGAAAATCATAAAATATTAGTGGTTGATGACGATGCTCGTTTGCGTGCTCTTTTGGAGCGTTACCTTTCTGAGCAAGGTTTTCAGGTGAGAAGTGTCGCTAACGGCGAGCAGATGGATCGTCTTCTGACCCGTGAAAACTTCCACCTTATGGTGCTGGATTTAATGTTGCCGGGCGAAGATGGCTTATCGATTTGTCGTCGTCTACGTCACGCCAACAACATGCTACCTATCCTTATGCTGACAGCGAAAGGCGATGAAGTTGATCGTATCGTTGGTCTTGAAGTAGGTGCAGACGATTACTTACCAAAGCCGTTCAACCCGCGTGAACTGCTAGCTCGTATTAAAGCTGTACTTCGCCGCCAAACGGTTGAACTGCCAGGTGCGCCAAGCACGGAAGAGAAAGTGGTTGAGTTCGGTGACTTCCGTCTGAACCTCGGTACGCGTGAAATGTTCCGTGGTGATGAAGCGATGCCACTGACGTCGGGTGAATTCGCGGTGCTGAAAGCGCTTGTGACCAACGCTCGTGAGCCGATGTCGCGCGATAAGCTGATGAATATGGCTCGTGGTCGTGAATACTCAGCGATGGAGCGTTCTATCGACGTTCAAATCTCGCGTCTACGCCGTATGCTAGAGGATGATCCAAGCAAGCCGCGCTACATCCAAACGGTATGGGGCTTAGGTTACGTGTTCGTCCCAGACGGCAAAGAAGCGTAATTACCTCTAAGGTCTGCCGATAATACTCGGCTGCTCATATTCCACCCTCAAACCCCCTTCCTGTTTGAGGGCTGGAAACTCGCAATTAATGTTGTTCACTAGGAACAGTCCATTAGGAACTCTCCATGCGAATCCGAAGTTCATTTACACAATCCATTCTGCTGTTCATCTCTTTGCTTCTCGCTAGCCAAGTCTTCTCTTACTACGCCGTTTTTAACTACGCGTTGATGCCAAGTTTGCAGCAGTTCAACAAAATTCTCGCTCACGAATTGAATCTAGTGCTCGATGAAGATGGTTTACTCAAGTCCGATGCGCCACTCCGTCATCAACTGCTGGAAAATTTGGGCGTGACGGTACATAGCGTCGATAGCGAGATGATGAATGAGTTCAATCATGCGATGTCGATTGATTTGATGTCGGAAGAAATGACGCAAGAGCTCGGTTCTCCAACGGAAGTGCGTTTGCTGCTTGGCAGTGAAAGCTACATTCTGTGGATGCGTATCGATCAGTTGCCGAACTCCATCATCCGTATTCCGCTCTCTGAACTGCAAGAAGAAGATTTTGCTCCGCTGTTCCGTAACAGCTTGATCATGGCACTTCTGATCATTGCTGGTGGCTGGTTGTTTATCCGTTTGCAAAACCGACCTTTGATTGCGCTAGAAAAAGCCGCGAAAGGAGTAGGTCGAGGTGAAATTCCGCCGCCATTGCCAGAGAAAGGTGCTTCAGAAATCCGCTCTGTAACTCGCGCATTCAACCAGATGTCGAAAGGCATTCAAGAACTGGAAGAAGATCGTGCGCTACTGATGGCAGGCATCAGCCACGATTTACGCACGCCACTGACGCGTATTCGCCTTGCGACAGAAATGATGTCACCTGAAGACAGTTACCTAGCCGAAGGCATCATCAGTGATACCGAAGAGTGTAACGAGATCATCAGTCAGTTTATGGACTACCTCAAGCCAGTAAATAAAGAGTCGTTTGAGCAGGTGGACATCAATACCATTACCAGCGATGTAGCAACGTCGGAAGGGGGTTATGAAGTCGAAATCGAAACTGACCTCAACCCTACGATGCCAACCGCGAAAGGCAGTCCAATCGCGATTAAACGCGCGGTGAGTAACCTTGTGGTTAATGCTCTGCGTTATGGTAATGGCTGGGTGAAAATCAGTACGGGCGTCACCGCCGACAAACAGTTGGTGTGGGTTTGCGTTGAAGACAATGGTCCAGGCATTGAGCAATCACAAATCGCACGCTTGTTTGAACCTTTTACTCGTGGTGATACTGCTCGTGGCAGTGAAGGGACAGGCTTGGGCTTAGCCATTGTTAAGCGCATCGTCAGTCAACACTCTGGCTCGGTTGTGGTACGTAACCGCAGTGAAGGTGGGTTAAGTGCGCAAATCAGTTTCCCAACCAAGTAAGCTTTCTTCGCTCAACTGATTCCAATAAAAAAGCCCAACCTATGACTAGGTTGGGCTCCCCGATCATCCTAGGCAAGGTTAGGATTCTTTTACCTCTTGAGCTACCAGCTCATCTTCCTCTTCCAATTTTTCTGGAAGCAGTAGGTTCAATACGATAGCGGTGATGCCGCCTGCTGCTACACCTGTTGAGAAAATGCTCTTAATAAACTCAGGCATGAATTGCAGAATTTCAGGTTTTTGTGCAATGCCCAAACCCATTGAGAATGACAGTGCCATGATTAGGATTGCGCGGCGATCAAGGTCGACACGAGAGATGATGCGTACGCCCGCTGCAGCAATGGTACCGAACATCACGATAGTCGCGCCGCCCAGAACTGGCTCAGGAATCAGCTGAACAAAGCTTGCCACGCCCGGGAACAGCCCCAAAATTACTAGCATGCCTGAGATGAAGTAACCCACATAACGACTTGCTACACCAGTGAGCATGATGATGCCGTTGTTTTGGCTGAAGGTAGAGTTCGGGAAGCTGTTGAATACCGCAGCAATGGCTGAGTTTAGACCATCTGCCAATACGCCACCTTTGATGCGCTTCATGTAAACCGGACCTTTTACAGGCTCGCCGGAAACTTCAGACGTTGCGGTAATGTCACCAATTGCTTCTAGTGCCGTAATGAAGAAAATCAGAACCAGTGGAATAAACAACGACCAGTCGAAGCTTAAGCCGTATTGCATTGGGATCGGCAGTGCGATGAGGTCAGTTTCGCCCAGTGTTGAAGTGTCGACCATGCCCATGAAGTACGCCATGACGTAGCCAACCAGCATTGCAATTACAATTGATGCAACACGTAGGTATGGGTTCTTTGAGCGGTTAAGGATTACGATCAAGCCAAGTACTGTGCCAGCGAGAGCTAACTTGTCTAGGCTACCGAAAGAGCCATCGCCCATTGCAGAATAGCCTCCGCCCATTGATACCAAACCCACTTGGATAAGCGTCAGACCGATAAGCGTCACGACGATGCCAGATACCAATGGCGTGATGATGCGGCGTGCGTGTTCTAAAACGCGAGATAGCAGGATTTCTGCAAAAGACGCGACCAAGATAGTACCGAAAATCGCTGCCATCATGGTGCTAATGTCCGCGCCGCCGGCTTTGAGAGAAAGACCCGCACCAATGATTGGACCAAGGAAGTTGAAGCTGGTGCCTTGCACTGAAAGTAAGCCAGAGCCGATAGGACCAAAGGTACGAATTTGAATAAAGGAAGACACGCCAGATGCAAACAGCGACATGCTGATGATGGTGTTGGTTTGGTCAGCAGGCACACCCAAAGACTGACAAATGATCAGAGAAGGAGTGATAACGGCTACGAACATCGCCAATAAGTGCTGAAGTGCAGCAAAAATGGTCTGAGGTAATGGTGGACGATCGTTTAACTGATAGACCAGTTCCGAAGTTCGGTTTGAAGTTGTCATGTTTGTCTCGCTAGTCGCAATAATTCTTGCCCCAGAGCTCGCTGAATGGGAGTGCTGGGTGGAGTTGACGTTATGACCTGTGATTGCTGTTAATCAGTGTCAACTCAGGTTGGTTTGATGTGATAAGGTGCACACCATAAATTTTGAGCGCGATTATAGAGGGATTTACTCAAAAAGCAAACGTTTGCTTTGGGTTGAAAAGAAAAGGCGATAACGGAATGGTTATCGCCTTTAAGGTTTTACGTTGGGAGGTTAGTTTTTTAAGTGTTTATCGAAGAACTCACCAATTTGAGTAAGGTACTTGGCTTGGTGCTCATCATTATAAAATCCGTGCCCTTCATCGCCGATCACCATTGTTTTGTGCGGATAATTGATCGCTTTGAGCGCTTCCACTAAGGCGTCAAATTGTTCAATTGGTGCTCGTTCATCTTTGGCTCCGTGGACCAACATAATGTCTGCTTTTAGTTTGTCGACATGATGAACGGGTGACATGGATTGAAGTTCTTTCTTATCACGACCGATCACTTCTTCTAGATAGTTAACGCCTGACTTGCGGTCTTTTACGTCGCCTTCAGTGTAAAGCATTTCAAGGTCATAGACGCCAAAGCTGCCTACTGCACACTGGAATAGTTCCGGTTCGACGATGGCACTTTGAAGCGCGCTGTAGCCGCCAAAACTACCGCCAGAAATACAGATACGATCGGCATCGGCAATACCTTGCTTGATGATATGGCGAGTGGCATCAATGATGTCGTATTGAATATTGGTACCCCATTTACGGTATCCAAGTTCTTCAAAATTATCTCCAAAGCCACCACTACCACGGAAGTTGATTTGCAGAACAGCATAGCCCTTTTGAGCTAAGAACTGGTTCTCTGGATTGAATTCCCACCAGTCACGCGGTCCGTGAGGTCCACCGTGCGGGTTCACAATCAAAGGTAGGTCCTTTTCCGCTTTACCCGGTGGAAGTGTTAGCAAAGCATTGATTTCCTGCCCGTCTCTTGCCGTGAAAGCAAATGGACGAACTTCTGCCATTTTTTTCGGGTCGTGCC
The DNA here is from genome assembly GCF_027587135.1 of Vibrio sp. MM46. Lineage (NCBI taxonomy): Bacteria > Pseudomonadati > Pseudomonadota > Gammaproteobacteria > Vibrionales > Vibrionaceae > Vibrio > Vibrio sp. MM46. The sequence continues at coordinate 72,630 of NZ_JAPPTO010000011.1, read as the reverse complement.
ATTTCTGTGCAGAGAAGAGGTATCGACCTTCGACAGGATCGGTGTTGAATAGGTAATAATCGCCGGGATTACGGTCATTAAATGCCAGAGCAATGAATTTATCGCCATTTTCTGTTTGGCTAAGAATACGGACTTGATGACCTTCAAATGTCGCCAGTAGTTGCTTCAACTGCTTGCTCAGCGGGTGCTTGTCGTCCACGAAGGCATAGGTTGGATAGTCTTTTTCATATTCAATGGCGTACAGTTGCTTGGATTGCTGATCAAGCCAAAAGTTATGTGGTGAAACCTTTTCGCCGGCAACCACTTCTTTGTATTTTCCTGTTTTTAAATCAACATGGTAAATCGCTTGGGGTGAGCCGTCTTTACTTGCTGCGGCATAAATCGAATGGTTGTTTTCGGCGAAGGAAATGGGGGTAAGTTCTTCTAAATTGAGTTTGTCTAATGTCGCGATGGATTGCCACTTGTTGCCATTGCGATAGAAAGACTTGAGTTTGAGATCATCACCAGAGCCCGTTACAAAGCCGACTTGGTTATCATGGTTAACTAGGAAATAGCTGTTTCTGATAGGGGCTGACATCTGCTTGGTCGCACGCCCATTGTAGACATTGACTTTGTAGACGTCTTTTTCCTCTTCCATGTCAAATGAGCGGTTGTATGGAATCGCTGCAATCAGCATGTGCTTTTCGTCATTTGGCATTGGGTCTAACATGATGCCGAAGGCGCGAGTAGCTTTGCCTCGTTTAGAAACGCTGCTGCCACTTTGTGGTGGTTGAGGACCGAACAGGTAGGCGGTTTTAGAACCGTCGACATTTGCGGCAACAAATTCACCTGTGGGTGAGGGTTGAGTAAACCAGCCTGTGAAGGTTTCTTTTGAAGCGACAACGCGCTCATTGTTGACCCAGTAATAATCGGCGACTTGCTCGTTGTCTGGGAATCGAAGCATGTTGGTTGGCTTCATTGTTTGTGCGTCGAGAATGACCAGCGCATCTTTACCATCCACTTTGGATTCGACCCCAAGGTATTTACCATCAGGGGAGAGTTTTGGGTTAAAAAAGCTCGATCCTTTAGCGAACAATTTCGCCATATCTGAGGTGTCAGCAAATGCTGAACCACTACTTAGAATACAGGCTGAAGCCAACAGCCTAAGGCAGGTACTCTTCATTTCTACTCCTTGAAACGTATTTATTATCAGAGTGGAGGTTAGCAGTAGTGCTTAACTAACCTAGCCGATAGCACAACGCATCTGTGTGTTGTGTTAATAAAACGTTATTGATTTTACATATTTAAAGTCAATAGAATAGAAATTTAGATGTGATTTAGTTATCGAATTGGTGAAAGAAACGTCTTACTACTAAGGCGCAGCCCGTTTACGCCTTAGAATAAATGTCACGCTCGCCTAACCAACGATCAATAATTGCGGTCGCATTCGTCGGGTAGTTGTCATGAATGTAACGTGCAATGCGTTGAACTTCCGGAATTAAGCGCTGATCTCGCACTAAGTCGGCAATTTTAAAATCTGCCAAGCCAGTTTGTTTGGTGCCAAGAAGCTCACCCGGACCACGAATCTCTAAGTCTTTCTGTGCAATCACAAAGCCGTCGTTGCTTTCTCGCAATACGCCTAAACGTTTTTGGGCGGTTTTTGATAGTGGCGAGTGATACAGCAACACACAATGGCTCGCCACTGAACCTCGACCAACACGACCTCTAAGCTGGTGCAACTGAGCCAAACCTAAACGCTCTGGGTTCTCGATGATCATCAGGCTGGAGTTGGGGACGTCTACGCCAACTTCAATCACTGTTGTTGCGACTAGCAAATGCAGCTTGTTGTCTTTGAAATCCTGCATCACCGCTTGCTTCTCTGCGGGCTTCATTCGTCCGTGCACTAGACCAATTTTTACGTCAGGCAGTTTACGTTGCAGCTCTTCTGCAGTATCGGCGGCGGCTTGAGCCTCCAAGACTTCAGACTCATCAATTAAGGTACACACCCAATACGCTTGTTTGCCTTCGTTTAAGCAGGCATTGCGTACTCGTTCGACGATATCATCACGCTTAGTGTCTGGAATCGCGACCGTCTGGATTGGTGTTCGACCTGGCGGTAATTCATCAATCACCGACGTTTCTAAGTCAGCATAAGCTGTCATGGCTAATGTTCGCGGAATTGGCGTTGCTGTCATGATGAGCTGGTGTGGATAAGCGCCTTGTTTTGCGCCTTTCTCGCGTAGCTCTAAGCGCTGGTGGACACCAAAGCGGTGCTGTTCATCAATAATGACCAAAGCAAGATGATGGAACTCAACATGTTCTTGGAAGAGGGCGTGAGTGCCCACGACCATTTGCGCTTCACCACTGGCAATACGCGCCAATTCGGCTTCTTTGGCTTTACCTTTTAATTTGCCCGCCAGCCAACCGACTTGAATGCCCATTTTCTCAAACCAATTAGCGAAGTTAATCGCGTGCTGCTCGGCGAGCAGTTCGGTCGGTGCCATTAAAGCGACTTGATAGCCGTGTTCAATGGCTCTGACTGCTGCTAGTGCTGCAACTAAAGTTTTTCCCGAGCCTACGTCACCTTGAACAAGGCGCATCATTGGGTGCGTTTTTTCTAAGTCAGCTTCAATTTCTTTAACGACTCGTGCTTGAGCATTGGTCGGCGAGAAGGGCAATTGAGCCAGTAGTTGCTTTTTCAGCGAGTCACACGACGCCAAAGGCAATGCAACGTCCTGTTGTCCTTTGCTGCGCACTGCCAACATAGAGAGGTTCTGCGCCAGTAATTCTTCCATGATCAAACGAATTTGAGCTGGGTGTTTACCTTCATCAAACTCATCCAAATTAATGGTTGGAGGCGGTCGATGAATCGTATGCAGCGCTTGCGACATAGTGATCTGGTGATTGTACAAACCAGAAGGCAGCAACTCTTGCACTGCGGCTTTATCGAGGAGTGATAAGGCTTGTTCCGTCAGGTTACGCAAAGTGATTTGACGTAACCCATCGGTGGTTGGATAAACGGGGGTTAAGCTTTGTTCCACATCGGGCTTTTGTTCACTTACATAAAACTTGTAATCAGGGTGAACAATCTCTAAGCCCATACCACCACGCTTTATTTCACCGTAAGCGTGTACTAACTTACCATTCGAGAAATTGTTCTTCATCGCGGCAGTAAAGTTAAAAAAGCGTAGAGTAATGGTGCCATTGCCGTCGCTGATTTTTACTGTCAGCATTTTGCGTTTGCCGAAAGTAGTATCGACAGCCATGACTTTGCCCTGTACTGCCGCCCAGAGCCCGGCATGCAGCTTGGCTATTGGGTAAATGCGAGTGCGATCTTCGTAACGAAGAGGAAGGTGGAACAGTAGATCTTGAACGCTATGCAAGCCAACTTTGGCGAGTTTTTCTGCGACTTTGGCGCCAACTCCAGACAGAGAGGTTAAAGGAATAGCAGATAACATTTGGGCAGACATAGCGGGCTCAAGAAAATAGTTAACATAGCAGTATGTTAACCACGAAGCTGTGTTTTTGTACAGGGAAAAATACAGCTTCGTGAGGAGTTGAATTTCGCTCCTTCGTCGCTATTCAGGATAACAAAAGTTGATTATTTACTTTGCATCTCTTTCCACCACGATTCGTCAGCCACAATTTGGCCTTCGTCATCAAGTTGTGGATATTCTAGCCCTTTGCGTTTCGCTACTTTTGCTAAGACCGGATGTCCTCGCTCAAACAGAATGCGGTTGATGGTCTCTTTTGGCAGTGCGCTTTCATCACGTTCGTACATACCAGCGCCTTCACGCTGACGCTGCGCTTCATAAAGAATCACAGCACTGGCGACTGAGACATTTAAAGACTGCACCATACCGATCATTGGAATAATGATGTCTTGGTCTGCGAGTTTCTTCGCTTGCTCTGAAGCGCCAATTTTTTCGCTACCCAGAATGATTGCCGTTGGCTTGGTGTAGTCGATCTCACGAAAATCGACCGCGGTGTCCGAAAGGTTGGTGACCAGAACTTGCATGCCTTGTGCTTTGAGTTCGGTAATCGCAGTTTCAATCGAATCGTGAGTATCCACTTCAACCCAGTTGCGTGCCCCTGCTGAGGTGTGGGTCAGTGTGCGCATTTTGTCGGGCCAAATCGCATGAACTTTGTGTAAGCCTGTTGCGTCAGCGGTACGGATCACTGCAGAAACGTTGTTCGGCTTATGAACTTCTTCAAGGCACAGGGTGAGGTCGGTTTGGCGTGCTTTTAACACCTGATGGATGCGGTTGTAACGTTCTAAATTCATAATAAATAGAGATATAAAAAAATCGCCACCCAGAGTGTGGGTGGCGATAGAGTTTAGTTCTTTCTTCGTCTGACTCGAGTCGCCTGTGGCATGGTCTTAATCTTACGCATGATGCCAGCAAGGTGAACACGATCTTTGGTGGTTAGCAGAACGGTAACGGTGTACAAGCGACCGTCGCGTTCTTCGGTTGAAAGACCGTGAATGTTCGAACCGGTTTTCGAAATCACATTGGTCAATTCCGCTAACGCACCTTGGTTATTGAGCATATCGACTTTCAGTTCCGCGATGAACTCTTTGTCGTACTCTTCAGACCAAGCGACTGCCATGTATTTGTCCGGCTCTTTCTGGTATCCGCGAACGTTTGGACAGGTTTCACGGTGAACCACAAGACCACGACCTGGCGATACGTGAGCGATAATGTGGTCATCCGGGATAGGGTGACAACAATTTGCGAAAGTCAGTAGCAGACCTTCTGCACCACGGATTGGCAGTTTCTTGTTAGATTCGTTTGGAATCGAGCTTGTGGTGGTCAATTCATCAGTGTCACCCAATAAGCGACGTGCGATGACGATACTCATCAACTCACCCAAACCAATTGCTGCTAGCAGATCATCGACGCTTTCTAGGCGCAGATCAGTCAGCACTTCTTGGATGTTTTCTGGGTAGATTGAATCAATCGAATGACGACCTAAAGCGTGATTCAGTAGACGACGACCTAAGGTAATCGATTCTTCACGACGCATGGTCTTCAATACTTGACGAATCTTAGTGCGAGCGCGAGAAGTCACGACATAGTTTAACCAAGCCGCGTTTGGACGCGCACCTGGTGCACTGATGATTTCTACTGTCTGACCGTTCTTCAGTGCCTTACTTAGTGGGTAAGGGTTACGGTCAACACGAGCACCAACACAAGAGTTACCGACATCAGTATGTACGGCATAGGCAAAGTCGACAGCCGTTGCGCCTAATGGCAATTCAACGATACGACCTTTTGGTGTGAAGACGTAAATCTCATCTGGGAAAAGATCCGATTTTACGTTTTCAATGAATTCGAATGAGTTACCAGCGCTTTGTTGTAGCTCAAGCAGGCTTTGCATCCAACGCTGAGCTTTCACTTGCGCTGTTGTGCCAGACTTGTCGCCCTTGTCTTTGTATGACCAGTGCGCAGCGACACCTTTGTCCGCCATTTGATCCATATCTTCGGTACGGATCTGAACTTCAACTGGCACGCCATGTGGACCAACCATAGAAGTATGTAGCGATTGGTAGCCGTTCGCTTTTGGTACCGCAATGTAATCTTTCATACGACCAGGACGTGGCTTATACAAGCTGTGTACTTGGCCTAGAACGCGATAACAAGTATCGGCAGTATCAACAACCACTCGGAAAGCGTAGATATCCATGATGGTGTGGAAACGCTGTTCTTTGGTTTTCATCTTGTTATAGATGGAGAACAGGTTCTTTTCACGACCTAACACGCGCGCATTCAAGCCAACATCTTCGAGTCGACCTTCAATTTCGCTATGAATACGTTGGATCATCTCTTTACGATTACCACGTGCCGCTCTTACCACTTCTTTTAGAACGCGGTAGCGGTTCGGGTAAAGCGCTTCGAAGCCAAGCTCCTCAAGTTCCGTTTTGATATTGTGAATACCAAGACGGTGAGCCAGCGGCGCGTAGATTTCCAGTGTTTCGCGAGCAATACGGCGTTTTTTGTCGGGGCGCAGGGCACCTAACGTGCGCATGTTGTGCGTACGGTCAGCCAGTTTGATCAGGATAACGCGGATGTCTTGCACCATCGCCAGAACCATCTTACGGAAGTTCTCGGCTTGAGCCTCTTTCCTATCGCGGAATTTGAGTTTGTCCAGTTTAGATACACCATCAACCAGCTCAGCGACGGTATTGCCGAATTTCTCTTCGAGATCTTCTTTTGTAACGTCACAGTCTTCGATGACGTCATGCAGCAAAGCAGCTTGGAGGGTTTCGATATCGAGGCGCATTTCGGCCAAGATTCGAGCCACAGCGACTGGGTGGATGATGTATGGTTCACCGCTTGAGCGGGTTTGCCCTTCATGGGCATCTCTTGCTACCACATAAGATTGACGCAGAGCCTCAATTTGAGGCTCTGTTAGGTATTCTTGGGCAACGTCTTTGAGGCTATCGAATAGATACAAATTATAGGCCCGGGAGGTTGTTGAATTCTAAAGTCAGAATTAACGGTTGTGAGCGATGCTGCTTACTGCCGCTAGCTCTGCCGCTTCTTGCTCTTGCTGTTCTTGACGTTCACGAGCGTCTAGAACTTCTTTAGTAATTAAACCTTCTTCGATTTCGCGTAGAGCGATAACCGTTGGCTTATCGTTCTCTTCTGGCACTAGTGCATCTTTACCGCCAGTTTGCATTTGACGAGCGCGGCGAGCCGCAATCAGTACTAGGTCGAAACGGTTGCCAACTTTTTCAACAGCGTCTTGAACAGTTACGCGTGCCATGAGGACTCCAAATAGTTAACTAAATTTTGAATGACGAGAAAGTATACAGTCTCAGCGTAATATTTACTAGCGATAAGACGTGCAACAACAATGACTTTCTATATAAGCAATATAAGCTTCCTTACCGTAATAAAGAAGCGAAAATTTGTGTTTCAGTGCAGAATTACTCTGCTAGAAGCGCATCAAGCATACCTTTATATTTAGCAGCTTGCTTTTCTTCCTTCAATCTTTCCGCACGTAGGATGGCTTTAAAGTCCATTAATGCAGTATCGAAATCATCGTTTACGATTACGTAATCGTACTCGTTGTAGTGTGAGATTTCAGATTTTGCTTCTGCCATGCGTTTTGCGATCACTTCTTCGCTGTCTTGACCACGAGTGTTTAGACGGCGTTCTAGCTCACCATTTGATGGTGGCAGGATAAAGATGCTTTTCGCTTCTGACATTTGCTCACGGATTTGACGTGCACCTTGCCAGTCGATGTCTAGGAAAACGTCGATGCCTTTGTTTAGCGTTTCTTCAATCCATACGCGTGACGTGCCGTAATAGTTACCAAACACTTCTGCGTATTCTAGGAAGTCGCCTTGTGCAATTAGAGCTTCAAACTCTTCTTTTGCAACGAAATGGTAGTGGATACCGTTTTCTTCGCCAGGGCGCATGCCACGAGTAGTATGAGACACAGACACTTTCATTGCATATGTTGGGTTACGTTCCAACATTGCTGAGATCAAGCTAGATTTACCTGCGCCGCTAGGTGCAGATACGATATAGAGAGTACCTTTGCCCATTGTACTGTTCCACTTTTGGTTGGATTGAGTGAATGCCGAAAGAAGTCTCGACCTTGTTGTCATGCCAACGACGTTTATTCACGAGATTGGTATAACGATAGCACTGGCGTTGATGATTTCTTCATCAAACTGCTTGAGATTGGTGATAAACCCGCCAGAAAAATGGAGGCGAAGAGTATCATAATCTCCCAGATGTTGCTAGCCGATCTTTTGGATCTTTGAGGTGTGGTATGAATTCACCCTCTATATATAGAAGCGAAAAAAGGGGAAGCTTTCACTTCCCCAGGCGTGCGACTGACTCACACTTAATTTTCGGAGCAACCACAACCACTTTGGTTACTACTTTGCAGATGATGAGCGCCTATTAGCCTTGCGACTCTAGGTAGTTGATCCATGGACTCACTACTTGTCTCATCGAATCCGATTGTGCTGCTTTCTTCATTGATTTAAGCGCCTGAGTTGGCTGATTCAATTCAAAGAAAGCCATGCCGCGGATGTATTGCAATTCTGCGGCTTGCGAGCGCGATGCGTCAGAGGCAGGCGTCGCAGCAAACTTAGAAGCAGCTTGGTATTGCTTCGCTTGAATCATCAAACGGGCAATTTTTAGCTGGCTCTTTGTCTTAGGAGCCAGTTGATAAGCGGTTTGATAGGTATCAATCGCATTATCAAGCTCTTTCGACTGCTGCCAAAATGACGCTAAACGCTCTAAGTTTTCTTGGTTTGTTTCGATATTACCGTTTGCCATTTCATCTTTTAGAATCTTCGCAGCGCGGTAAGGTATCTCTTGATAAGCAAGGAAGTTGACTAGACGTAAGTACTCTTTCTCTTCTTCAAACAAGCCCAGTTTGTACGCCATTTCTAAAGCAGAAAGTGCATTCTTGTCTTGGTTCAGCTCCATGTAAGTACCAGAAAGTTGCATCCAGTAGCGCTTTTTCTGTGGGTACTTAGTGGTTAGGATCTTAAGAACACTAGCAACGCTCTTCATTTGACCTAGCTCGTAATGAGAAGCCATCAGAAGCATGTACCACGATTCACTTGGATTCTTCGTCATTGCAATCGCTTTTTTAGTTGGTGCGATTGCTTTACGGTAGTCTTCCATTTGAACGTAAGCACTTGCTAGCGTGATGTAAGCGTGTGCTTGTGGTTTTTCTTTCGTTGTTTCAGCTACGGCAAACCACTTTTCCATGGTTTTAACCGATTTCTTAAACTGTTCTTCAGCAAGATATAACTGAGCAAGGCTGTAACGAACTTGCTGTGCAACGGGTACTGGAAGAGCATCCAGAGAAAGCGCTTCTGCAAAGTACTTAGATGCCTTTACATAGTCGTCTCTCATTGAGTACAAGAAGCCCATCTGTTGCAGCAGTACTGCACGGTCATACTTCTTTGAAGTTTTACCGAGTGCCTTGTTCAACCTTTCGATTGCATCAGAGTATTTCTCAGTCGCAATCAGTTCTTGAACTTTGTTAACGACTTTAAATGTTTTATCAGAAAGCTGTGGCGAATCTTTGGCAACAACAGGTGTGCTAAGCACACCCATTGTTAACGCAACAGAAGCCAGCAATGTCTTGAGTAATTTCATATTGTGACTCCCTAGTTGGTGGTGAACTCAATTTCTTGAGCCATGCGCGAGGCCACCGGTTGTCCATCAACCATCTTAGGTTTGAAAGTCCATTTCGATACGGTCTTTCTTGCTGCTTTACCTAAACCAAGTCGACGAGGTGTCTCTTTTACTACCTTGATGTCTTCAACCGCGCCGCGAGCGTTAACGGTGAATTCAATCAATACCACGCCTTTCTCTAGACCTGACTTCGCCGCTTTACGAGGCATTTGAGGTTGGAAAGTCGCCAATGGTACTGGACCACCCGATCCCGCAACTGAACCACCGCCCTGAGAGTAGTGACCAAGTACTGAGCCACCCGTAACATTAACTGGTAGATCAAGTTTCGGCATGTCCATCGGGATTTGATCCATCACCGGTTTGACCGTTGACGTCACCTTCATTTCAGGTGGCGGTGGCGGACGCTTCGGCGGTGGTGGTTTTGGTAGTTCGCGCTTTTTCTCCTGTATTTTTTCGTCCGGTTTAATGCGAATGAATTCAACCATACGTAGATCATCATTCGACACTAGCTCGTGGCGCTCTTTGTTTACTAGCTTGTCCATCCCCCAGAACAATCCGAGGGAGACAATGAGCGCCAGTGCAATTGAGGCCAGATACCGCATAGGCTTAATCCTTATTGGTTGCGGCAATGGAGATGCTTTCTACACCTGCCATCTTAATCTGGTCCATAACCTTCACGACTACACCAGCGTTAGCTTCAGTATCCGCTTGGATAACAACTGCACCATCTGGGCTTTCTGCACGTAGACGTTCGATGTTTGCACGTACGGCGTCTACTTCGATGCGACGTTTATCAACCCAAACGTCACCAGCGGCACCAATGGCAACCATGATGTTGCCTTTCTTCACGGTTTGCGCTGAGCTAGCCGTTGGGCGATTTACTTCTAGACCGGCTTCTTTAACGAACGATGTTGTTACGATAAAGAAGATCAACATGATGAAGACGATGTCGAGCATCGGTGTCATATCGATAGCAGCTTCATCACTGCTGTCATTGCTATAGCGTCTCTTCATGACCTATACCTCTAATTCCGTTTACTCAGGCAATGTGCTTTAGCTTGTCTTCAAGCTTCTGCGTGGTGACTTTGGCTAAATGATCAAGACGAGTACTAAAGAACAGTCCTGATAGTGAAGCCACCATTCCCGCTAATGTTGGGATTGTTGCCTTTGAGATCCCCGAGGCCATTGCTCGAGGGCTTCCTGTACCTGTAACCGCTAAGATATCGAATACTTGAATCATGCCGACAACGGTGCCGAGTAGACCAAGTAGGGGACAAAGCGCAATCAGTACTTTAACGATTGGTAGTCCCTTTTTATTCTCAATATCCTGACGAGAAACGATTTCTTGTCGGATCATCTTAGCGTTCCAGCTTTTATGTTCTGAGCGCTCTTCCCAAAAGCCAACGGCTTTTTTCATTGCTTTTGGAGCGACGGCAGCGAAGTAAAACCAACGTTCTAGCAATACTGCCCACAACATGAAGCTGAGGATAAAGATGGCGACGAGTACATCACCACCCATTCCCAAGAAGCGTCTGATTGATTCAAGTTCTCCAACTAACCACCACATAACGCCTCCTTAGCTTTCGGCTTTATGCAGTTTTTCCTGATAGCGAGCGATGAAGCCTGCACTCTGTTCTTCAAGAGTTTGAACCAAACGACGACCTTTACTGTGTACGATGGTGTACAGGAACAGTAGAGGAATTGCGACAACCAGACCAAGCATCGTAGTAACAAGTGCTTCTGAGATACCGCCAGCCATTAGCTTAGGATCACCTGTACCAAATAGTGTGATTGCTTGGAACGTACCGATCATACCCATAACCGTACCCAGTAGACCTAGAAGTGGTGCTACAGAAGCGAACAGTTTGATTGAGCTGATAAAGCGTTCAATGCTCGGTGCGTTACGTAGGATGATTTCGTCCAGTTTCGCTTCAAGATCTTCAAGGTTGTCACCTTTGTGTTCTTGGTAAGCTTGGATAACTTCACCCAGAGGGTTGCCAGGAATAACAGTGTCTGATTTCGCTTGCTTACGCATTTTGCCACCGATAACGAGTAGGCGTAGGTAACAAACGAGTGCGATCAGTGCACCAATTGCACCCATAGCTAGGATTACGTAACCAACGATACCACCTTGGTCAATACGCTCCTGAACGGTAGGGCTTTGTACTAGTAGAGATAGAATCACACCACGAGATGGGTCGATAAATAGTGGTTCGTATGTGCCTTCTGCTGCTTCAAAACCGCCAACTAGGCGAGTGATGTTCTTGCTCGGTTGACGTGATAGCTCTTCGAACTTACCAGTTTGAGGTACGTAAGTTACGTATTTGCCATCTGCGATTGCGTTAAACTCACCCACTAGGGTTACGTCACGTACCGCTTCTTTACCTTCGCCGTATACAACGGTCGCTTGAGCTGTTGTTGTATCACCTGATGCGACTACTTGTTGTAGGATTGTGTGCCAAAACGCTTCAAGTTCTTGCGTAGATGGCAGTTCTTTACTTTCCGCTAGTTTAGAAAGTAGTACGTCACGCTCAGGGAAAAGAACGGCGTTTTGCGAAGCTGCAAATAGACCTTTAAATTCACCCGCATATTGGCGAACCACACCAAACATCTCACCTAAAGTACCTGAACGAACGCGAAGTGTTTCAGTTAGCTCAGTTAGCTGCTTGTCGTTTTCATCAAATGTTGCTTTTAGCTCATCACCAAGTGCTTGTTGGGCAGCTAGCTCGTCACGAGCTTGTTGTAGCAATACAGCTTGCTTGTCGCGGTTGTTTTTGAACTCAGCCTCACGAGCTTTGTTCTCTTTTGATTCAACAATACTTTCTGATTTTACGTTTTTCAGTAGCTCAGATAGGTTTTTAGGTGCTTCAGCTTGCGCACCAGAAATCATGAATAAGCTCGCTAGCAAACCAGCGGCTAGAGTTTTGAATCCTTTCATTTCTTATTCCTCCCCAGCAAATACAGGCAGTTTGATCAGCGCTGGTGGCGCTTGTTTCTTAGCGATACGAAGGCCTTGCTGTACAGCGATACGGTAGTTTTCAGGTAGTGATTCCCATTGACGGGTTTGTTGATTCCACATGCCTGTTTCACCGCCATCCGGAGATTGGAATAGAAGCGCAGTACGACCAATACGTAGGAAGTCGTAAGTCACGGTTTCACCGTTGCGCTCTAGGCTAGCTTTGTAAGATTCAATGGAGCGAGAGAAGCCTTCTTCGATTTGATACGCTTCCATCACTTTACGGAATTTTTCTGAAGTCGTTACGTCTGCACGATCCATTAGGTCACGCAGCTCAGTAACACGTTTGGTGCGCTCTTCTTTTTGAAATGGAAGATCAAGAGTAACGAACTCATCTAGGGCATCGATCATTTTAAGCGTTAGAGGTACAACTTCTGTCGCTGTTTGGTCGATTTGAGCAATCTGGTTGTTTAATGAATCCAACTCGCCTTGTTGCGATTGAACCATACGATTGATTTGCTCGTTGTAGACTTTCATGCTGTCGATTTGGCGAAGCAAGCCTTTGTATTCAGCTAGCATGCTTTCCGCGCTTTCAGCATATCCGTCGATTTTTTGTTGAGAAACTTGTGCAGAGGTGTTGGTTTTTGCTTGAGTAGAAATTACCGAACCTGAATCTGCCGCTATAGAACCAGCACTTACAGACAGCAGTGCAGCGGTAATAGCACTCACGCCAAATCTCTTTAACGTCATAGTAGCATCCTTGTCAGTGTATAAAGTCAGTCGATAAGGGCGCGGGAAAGCCCCGCGCCAAAAAGGTTTTTAGAAGCCGTATTCAAGTTGTAGGTAGTAGAAACGGCCTGTGTTGTCGTGGAATGCGAAGTGGTAGCCTTCTGCTTCATTGTAGAATGGCGCCAATTCGTCAGTTACGTTACGGATACCAACAGCAATCGTTGCATTTTCGATACCTGTGTACGCAAGCTGTGTATCCCAAGTTGTTAGAGCGTCAACTTCAGAGTGCTCTGCAGTCTCGTAACGAGTGTCGTAAGAGTGCGTGTAGTTCACGATGTTTGTGAATGCGAAGTCTTCGTAGCCGTAACCAAGCGTTGCTTTACCTTTGAAGCGAGGACCACCGAAGTAAGTACCAATGTAATCTTCTAGGTTGCCGTCTGAGTCACTTTGCTTGTACTCAATGTTGTAAGTACCAGCTAGTTTCACTAGGAAGTCACCGTAGCTATCAGTTGATAGGTCGTACTTCACTTCACTATCGATACCGCTTACTTGTTGCTTAGCAACGTTCACGTACTCATCTAGGATGTAGTCGATATCACCGTTCGCTTTACGAACAACATTAGGGCTGTTTTCGTCGATAAGCTTCTGTGCACCTAGTGTGTCGATCTTGTCATCGTTCACAATGTAGAAGTAATCAACTTTTACAGATAGGTCTTCAAGCGGCTCGATTACAGTACCGATGTTGAATGACTGTGCTGTTTCCGCATCTAGGTCTTTGTTACCTTGGCTAACAACGCGGTATTGACCACGAGTGTCAGTTTGCGGGTCGTAAAGTGTTTGGTAGCTTGTAGATGCACCCGCGTTAACTTCTGGTAGAGTCGGTGCTTTGAAGCCGTGGCTGTATGATGCACGGAATAGCACTTCATCCATTGGTTGGTAGCGAACTGCCACTTTCGGGCTGAATGCTGAACCAAAGTCGCTGTAGTGCTCTGCACGACCAGCAAGTTGTACTTCCACTTCTTCGATAACCGGTGCAACAAGTTCTACGTAACCTGCAAATACAGTACGGTCACCATCAGAGCTTGTGCCACCACTACCAACGATTTGGTTTGCTTCAACACTTGCATCTGGCGTATCAGAACCTGCTTCGTAACGGAATTCACCACCAACAGCAACGTATGCGTCACCGCCTGATAGCTCGAATACTGGGAAAGAAGCACCAGCGTTGATGAAGCCAAGTTTAGATTCACCCTTACGTTTTGTTTCAACGCGAGCACCGTCTAGTGATGATGATGGGTTGTTCGTAACGAATGGGTTGTAAGCACCGCTGTCGATCGCCGCTTGGTAGCCTGCGATTGTTAGGTAATTCTTACCTACGTTTTCGGTTTCTGTGTAGTGGTAACCAGCATCAGCTGTCCAGTCTACGTCAGTATCAAACCAGTTTGCGTAACCTTCTGCACCTGCCACAACGCGGATAGAATCTGTTGTGATTTCGTTGATACGGTTACCAGCTTCAAGAATACGGTGACGCATAGTGACGTCTTCACCGTACGTGTTGTTCGGGTTGTCTTTCGAGATAGTCACGTTTTGGAAGTCTGGCGTCGGTGCCGAGATAGTTGTTGACTCAACTCGGTTTAAACTTAGCTCCGCAAACAGGTTGGTATCTTCGTTTAGTTGGTGGTTAAGGCTAGTTAGGAAGTTGTAACGATCACTTTCTGGGATCATTGCAATTTCTTCGTTGTAGTTGTAGTTACATTCTGCGCTACCACCAGTACATAGTGATTCCCATGTACCATCTTCTTTGTAAACACGACCTGGTGTACCTGCAGAGCTACGCCAGTCATAACCACCTTGAGAAGAGTGGTCAGCAGTTTTCGTGTTTGGACGATCTTTCATCATGATGTTGCCTTTTTGGACAACGTTTAGAGACGCCATGATGTTTGTTGCGTCATTGAATGTTTTACCGCCAGTTAGCGTAACATCTAGGTCTTCACCATCGCTGTAAGATGTTTGACCACCGTTTAGGCGAACATCAAAGCCTTCGTAGTCACGCTTAAGGATTACGTTTACTACACCACCGATAGCATCTGAACCGTAGATTGCTGATGCGCCATCTTTAAGAACGTCGATACGCTCAACAGCTGAAAGTGGGATTGAGTTTAGGTCAACGAAAGTGTCGTTTAGGTTTTGTGCAAACGCGTAGTTTGCTACACGGCGACCGTTAAGTAGAACTAGAGTACGGCTCGCACCAAGACCACGAAGAGAAACACCAGAAGTACCTGCAGCAAAACTGTTAGTAAATGAGCTGCCGTAGCTGCCTGCACCATTCTGTGTTAGTCCACGTAGAACATCATCTACGCTTACAGCACCCATCTTAGCGATGTCATCTGCTGTATATACGTCTACTGGGTTTGGACCTTCCATGTCCGTAGTGGAGATACGTGAACCTGTTACCTTCATCTTCTGAAGTTGTTCAACTTGCTGCTCTTCTGCCTGTGCTGCTAGAGGTGCCACTGCTGCGGTTCCCAGTGCAAGGCTGATCGCAACAGATAAAGCGGTTGTGTTTTTATACATCCTTGTTGCTCCGATTATTATTATTTCCTATGTCTGGCCATATAACGACCAATTGTGACGTTAATATTTCGTTAACGTTCGGAACATGTATACCTGAGATGAAAAAAGGAAGTCAAACCAGTGGTAAACAGAGATAAAGAAATGTAAAAAAGATGTAAAAAACCAAAAGTGACCTAAATCACAGAATAATTTACTGCATGACGTTTATAAATCGAGATCAAATCTTAATAAAACACCGTATTTTGTGTTTCTTGTAAACACTAATGACTTATATCGCCTATGGATTTTAAGTGGGCGATTAGCACTGAAAATGGATGTATATCTAGAGAATAATTCTGTTCTATGCTTTTTACGGAATGGTAGGTATGTTAACTCGCTCGCACTGGATGGTATCAGAATATGATACCCACCGTTATCAAAGGGCTCACTCGTATTTTTGGGTCAAATATCGCTTAGGTGGTTTTGTCTATTTATTCTGGATATCTGCATGTTTATATAGGCTTTTGGCTCTAAAGTGCCTAGATTGATATTCTGTATGAATTGTTTTTGTGGTTTTTTATAATTATTTACAAAAACATTTCTGTTTTTCGACATCGGAAGAAGTTTGTCATGTTTTGGATTCAAACACTTGAAGCTTGCTCGGATTCAAGATAAATATGACGCTGAAATTATTGCAGTAGTGGAAAAAACTGACTTTTGAAACTCAGGGAGTGTGTTTCAACAGCTTTAGTTACTACGGGATAGAAATGCACCATTTTGGGCCGGATCTTTCCTCTCCAACCCCGCCTAATAATGGACAGTAGACAAGGAGCAAGTTGTATATGCTGTCGTACTTTTTACGTCGATTGGCGTTGGTGATTCCAACGTTTCTCGGAATTACCATTCTTATCTTTGCTATCACGCGATTCGTACCTGGTGGTCCGGTTGAGCGCATGCTGTCTCAAATGCAAGCGCAAGGCGATGGTGCCGCATCAATGACTTCTGCGGGTGGTAACACCGCTCTTTCCGATGACCAAATCGCGGAGCTTAATGCTTTCTATGGTTTAGATAAGCCAGTTATGGAAGCGTACGTTGAATGGCTGAGCCGCTTAGTGACGCTGGACCTAGGTGAGTCAACACGTTACTACGAGCCAGTATCAGACATGATTGCGGAGCGTCTACCTGTCTCCTTATTCTATGGTGGGATGACCTTCTTTATCAGTTACTTTATCTCTATCCCACTTGGTTACTATAAAGCGTTGAAGCACGGTTCCGTGTTTGACTCCGCGTCTTCTATTCTTATTTTCGTTGGTTACGCCTTGCCTGGGTATGTGGTAGGTGTCCTCCTTATTACCTTGTTCAGTTATCACCTAGAGTGGTTCCCGATGGGAGGCTTCGTTGGTGATGATTTTGATGACTATGAGACCTTTTTTGAGCGAGCGAAAGACATTATGTGGCACGCGGTGCTGCCTTTGATCTGTTATCTCATCGGTGATTTTGCAACGTTGACGATGACGATGAAGAACAACCTAATGGAAAACCTATCATCTGATTACATTCGTACTGCCATTGCGAAAGGTTTGCCATTTAAGAAAGCGGTACGTAAGCACGCACTACGCAATAGCTTAATTCCTATCGCCTCTCACTTCGGTAACTCTCTGTTGTTCTTTATGACAGGTGCATTCCTTATTGAAGTAATTTTCAACATTGATGGCATCGGTCTGCTTGGTTATGAGTCCATCATGGAGCGCGATTATCCTGTAGTAATGGGCATCGTAGCTATCAACGCGGTATTACTGCTGATCGGTAATATCATTTCAGATATCTGTGTTGCTTTAGTCGACCCACGTGTGAAGTTTGGAGCGTAATATGATTAAAGTTAGCCCGTTAACTCAAAAGAAAATCCGCCACTTTAAAGAAATCAAACGTGGTTACTGGTCATTTGTGATCTTATCGACCATGTTGATCCTTTCTCTATTTGCTGAGTTGTTGATCAACAGTAAAGCGCTTGTCGTCAAATACGACGGTAGCTTTTACTTCCCTGTGGTGAGTGATGTGCGTTTAGGCAGCGAGTTTGGTCAAGCGTCTTCCAGTGAAGCGGATTACCGCGAGCTGCAAAAAGTCTTCGAAGCGGAAGATGGTGATAACTTCGTTATTCTGCCGATTGTACCGTGGAACCCGTACGAGCAAGATTTTAGCGGTGACTTCCCGCCAACGGCTCCAGATGCTGAGAGTAAACACTACCTTGGTACGGACGTGATTGGCCGAGACATCTTAGCTCGCTTGGTTTACGGCTTTCGAACGGCGATGGGGTTTGCCTTGCTGACAATGGCAATCTCGTATGCGATTGGTACTGCTGTTGGCTGTGCGATGGGCTTTTGGGGCGGTAAGTTTGACCTGTTTGTTCAACGTTTGATCGAAGTGTGGTCTATGGTGCCGTTTTTGTACGTCATCATGATTTTAGTTTCGATAGTTCAGCCCACATTCACCTTATTCGTTGCCATCAACGTACTCTTTGGATGGATGGGGATGACGTGGTACATGCGTACCATGACTTATAAAGAATCAGCTCGTGAATACGTGATGGCTGCGCGCGCACTTGGTGCATCCACTGGACGTATTCTATTCAACCACATCTTGCCAAATACCATGGTTATGATTGTGACTCTTGCACCATTTACTATCGCTGCAAACATCACGGCACTGACGGCACTGGATTACCTAGGTCTTGGTTTGATGCCTCCAACGCCAAGTTGGGGTGAGTTGTTGCAACAAGGTAAGTCGAACCTAGACTCGCCATGGATCGTTGCATCAGTAGTGAGCTCGATTGTTCTGGTACTGGTTATGGTGACCTTTATCGGTGAAGCGATTCGAGCAGCATTCGACCCGAAAAAATTCACACGCTATGTTTAAGCATGCATTGTGAGCAAAACATAAAAAAGGGAAGTTTTATGAAAAAAATAATTTTAGCGTCCACGCTAAGCGCCCTAAGTTTTGGTGCGATGTCAGCGACGCTTCCGACTGACTTAAACTGGCAAACGAACTGGGATGAGCCGCAATATGGCTCTCCTGAAGCAAAGCGTGGTGGGACTTATCGCACTTATATGTCGAGCTTTCCCCAGACTCTACGCAGTGTTGGCCCTGATGCTAACTCTGGCTTACGCTCTTTCATCTTGGATGAAACGCCAGGGTTGGTGGTTCGCCACCCAGATACGCTTGAATTCATCCCAGAGCTAGCCAATGAGTGGGCATTAGCGGGTGACAATAAAACGGTTTATTTCAAACTGAACCCACAAGCTAAATGGTCGGATGGCAAGCCAGTCACGGCAGACGATTTTGTTTTTATGCTTAAGTTTTACCGCTCGAAAGACATTTTAGAGCCTTGGTACAACGACTATTACAACAAAACGGTAGCTGATGTTATCAAATTTGACGATCACACCTTCGCCGTGAAGGCTGCGAAAGAGCTCAACCCAGAAGAGTTGTTGTTGAGAATGGGGGCGCTACGTCCTCGTCCTGCTCATTTCTATGCGAATCCGAAGAAAGACGCGAACGGTGACGGCATTCATGATGATTTTGTGCGCTACTACAACTTTAAAAGTGAACCAACGACCAGTGCTTATTACTTAGCGGATATCAAAAAAGGTAAAAGCGTTACCTTTAAGCATGTAGGAGAGGACTGGTGGGGTTACACCAACAAGTACTACGAGAATCGCTATAACGTCGACAAAATTCGTATCACGGTTATCCGCGATAGTGATATTGCGATGAAGCACTTTGAAAAAGGTAAGTTGGACGCATTTGCGTTGGTTTTGCCAAGTCTATGGCATGATAAATCCAATACTGCCCCTTACCAAAAGGGTTACATTGAGAAGTTCTGGGGTTACAACCAATATCCCGTTGGTGCAGGTGGCGTGTGGATAAACACTGCTATGCCTCTACTTGATGATTTAAACATTCGCAAAGGGATCACTTACGCGACAGATTTCGACGGCATGATTGAGAATGTTATGCGCGGAGACTACAGCCGTAAACCCAACCCAACAGGCTTTGGGCATGGTAAGTACACTTTACCAGGTGTGAAAGCGCCCAAGTTTGAACCAGAAAAAGCGGCGGCAGCGTTTGAAGCTGCAGGCTTCGATAAGATTGGTTCCGATGGTATTCGCGTGAATGATAAAGGTCAGCGTTTGAGCTTTGAATTGACGTACTCCTCTCCAGTTCATACACCGCGTATTGCTTTCTTACGTGAACAGGCAAAATTGGCAGGGTTGGACATTGAGCTGAAGCTGATTGATGGTTCATCGATGTTTAAGTATGTACGTGAGAAAAAACACGAACTTGCTTTCTTTGATATGGGTACTTCGGAAATCCCAACTTACTGGGAATACTTCCATTCCGTGAACGCCAACAAACCGCAAACGAACTCATTCACTAACTACAGCACGCCAGAGTTAGATGAAAAGATCATTGCGTATCGCTTTAACATGGACATGGACAAGAAGATCCAACTAGGTCATGAGATTCAGCGAGACATTATTGATGCGCACGTGATTGTTTCTGGCTACATGGTTCCTTACGTTCGTTATGGACACTGGCGTTGGTTGAAATTGCCAGAGAAACCAATGAATCGAATGACAGAAGCGTTGTTTAGTGGCGGAATTATTGGTGATGGCACGTATTGGATCGACAAAGACGTGAAGAAAGAAACCCAGAAAGCGATGAAGTCGGGTAAAACCTTTGAACCTGTTGTTGTCGTTGATGACACGTATAAGCTGTAAGGATGTGTTATGGAAAACGATGTAATCCTGAGTGTTAAAGACCTTGAGGTTGAGTTCACTACTGATGATGGTCCGGTAAAAGTGCTGCATGGTGTGAATTTTGATGTTCGCGCTGGTCGTACGCTGGGCCTAGTAGGTGAATCCGGTAGTGGTAAGAGCGTTACCTCCATGTCTATCATGGGACTGTTGCCAAAACCTTATGGCAATATCGTCAATGGTGAGATTGATTACCGTGGTACTAATTTAGTTACCTTACCAGCAGAAGAGATGTATGCCATGCGTGGTGACCGCATCTCAATCATCTTTCAAGATCCAATGACAGCGTTGAATCCAGTTCATTCAATCGGTCGTCAGCTTTGTGAAGTGCTAGAGCTGCATCGACCTGAACTTGGTAAGAAAGAGCGTGAAGCTTACGCGATAGAAATGTTGGCGAAAGTGAAAATTCCGATGCCGGAAAAACGCTTGAATGAGTACCCGCATAATCTATCGGGTGGTATGCGTCAGCGTGTGATGATTGCGATGGCGTTGGCGTGTAAACCAGACATTCTTATCTGTGATGAGCCAACTACGGCATTGGATGTAACGGTACAGGCGTCTATTCTTGAACTAATGAATGAACTTCAAGAAGAAACGGGTATGGCGATGATCTTCATTACTCATGACCTTGGTGTTGTTGCGGAAGTGTGCGATGACGTGGCAGTCATGTATGGCGGTCGTATTGTCGAAAAAGCTGAAATTTTCGAACTGTTTGACAACCCGCAACACCCTTACACAGAGCGATTGATGGGCTTGATGCCAAGTTTAGATAATGAACCTAAGCAGATGATCGACATTAAACCGATTGATGCCAGTATGTTTGCTAGCTAACTGGTGCAAAGTGAACAAGTCATAAAAGAGGATGTTATGGCAAAAGAAGTATTAAGAATTGAAAATCTTAAGCAGCACTTTGTATCTGGTAAAGGACTGTTTAAGAAGGGATATACCATTAAAGCTGTTGATGGTGTGTCGTTATCAGTAGGTCAGGGCGAGACCCTAGGGCTCGTCGGTGAGTCTGGTTGTGGAAAAAGCACACTAGGTCGTACGATCCTAAAGCTGTACGAACCGACAGAAGGTAAGATTTTCTTTGAAGGTAAAGACATTACCAAGTTTTCCGTCAAAGAAATGCGTTCGTTACGTAAGGACATGCAGATTGTCTTTCAGGACCCAATGGAGTCACTCAATCAACGTCATACGATTGGTATGATTCTCGAAGAGCCGTATGTGATTCATAAGATTGGTACATCTGCAGAGCGAAAACAGTGGGTGAAGGAGTTGCTTGTAAAAGTCGGTTTACCTGAAACCGCTGTAAACCGTTATCCACACGAATTTTCTGGCGGTCAACGTCAGCGTATCGGTATTGCTCGTGCCATTGCGCTAAAACCTAAATTGCTCATCTGTGATGAGTCGGTCTCTGCATTGGATGTGTCTGTTCAGGCGCAGATCTTGAACTTGTTACTGCAACTTCAGCAAGAAATGAACCTTGCAATCATCTTTATCTCTCATGATTTGTCTGTGGTGAAACATGTGTCTGATAAAGTGGCGGTGATGTATTTTGGTAAAGTAGTGGAAGCAGGTAACGCGAAGGAAATCTACGCAAATCCTCAAAATGATTACACCAAGAAACTCTTGTCCGCGATTCCGATTACACACCCGAAATACCGCAAGAAAAAGCGTTTAGCAGAAAAAAAGCAGCAAGTGGCGTAACGCCATCCGCTGAGTAAAATCATCATCGAAAAAC
The DNA here is from genome assembly GCF_027587135.1 of Vibrio sp. MM46. Taxonomy (NCBI): domain Bacteria; kingdom Pseudomonadati; phylum Pseudomonadota; class Gammaproteobacteria; order Vibrionales; family Vibrionaceae; genus Vibrio; species Vibrio sp. MM46. The sequence goes on along the minus strand of NZ_JAPPTO010000011.1, from coordinate 50,682 downwards.
GCTCCACTTGGTTGGAGCGTTTTTATTATGTGTGTTTTTTCTCGCTGAGAGAGGGCGCTCTTCAGCTTCTTGAAAAGAGCGTGCTACACTGCAAACTTATTCCTTTGATTTGTTTGGATAGTTGGCTATGCCGTCGCATTTACCTAAATCATTCAGTCGTCCATTTCTGAAAATCTTTCATGTGCTTGAAGCCGTGCTTCTGGTCGCCATTACTTTGGCAACTGTGTGGGCGATGGTGGAAGAGTTTATTCACATTTATGTACAAAAGCGTGTATCGCTCGATGACATCTTATTGATGTTTATCTATTTGGAAGTGCTCGCCATGGTCGGGCAGTTTGTGATGAATGGTAAGATACCAGTTCGTTACCCAATTTATATTGCCATGATGGCCATTGCTCGCTACATCACGCTTGGTATGAAAGAGCTCGATTCCGTGATGATAGTATGGCTCTCTTTAGCTGCGTTTATTCTGGCTGCGGCAACCTTGGTTATTCGAGTTGGTCACCATTATTGGCCGTATATAGATAATCAAACCGCCGAAAAAGACGAATGATGTTAAGCCTCGCTCAGTGCGAGGCTTTATTTTTGCGTGAAGGGAAATTACATCCAAATGGCTTGGGGGGTAAAAAAGTGTAAAGTCATCTCAAGCCATCTTGTTTCTTGCTCTATTGATGAGTATCTTCACACTAACCTTTTCTTTTTTCTGCCTGTTTGATGAGATATTGTGATGCTAGCGAAAAGCACATCGACAATTTACTTTCTGCTGAGTGTCTTGATTGCTTTTGCGCTTTCAAGCGGTATCGCTCGTGCAGAAATACCATCAACGGCGAATCACATGGCGATGGCTGATTCTCTGCATATTAGCTACTGTGATTTGACCTTTGGCTCGGTAGAAAAGAACGAGTCAGGTTGCTGTGAACCGGGCGGAACATGCTTTGAAAAGCAGTGTTGTTCTCATGGTCACGCATCGGGGACGGCTGTTGTTGAAACTCAGCCAAGATCTTATGAAGCACCTTACAGAGATGAACTGGCGATAAGCAAAATCGCGCTCTATACCAGTGCAGACATGCACTCTCACTATCGTCCTCCGATAGCTTAATTCCTATCTCGCAGCATTTCGCTGCCAACAATTTTACTGCACGTAATGCCGTGCGAATTTGTTACGCGTGTAAATAGCTCTCTATTTGCACCATCCTGTGATGGGAATGAAAAATGAAAACCAATCTAATTGCTCGTACTGAGCACCTTGCTGCGTGCCTACCAAACCTTGTTATTAACCGACAAGCGGGAGGTCGCCATGACGCATAAGCATCTACCAATTATCTTGTTTGTGTCTGTATGCTTGATTTGGGGCACCACTTGGTTTGCGATGGAAGTGGCAGTGCAAACTATTCCGCCTATCTTTGCGACCGGACTGCGATTTCTGATTGCCGCGCCGCTATTAATCATGTTGGCGAAGCACCTTAAACAACCTCTGTTCTTCCCGAAAGGCAAAGTGTTCTGGATGTTCGTCGTTGCGATTTTCTATTTCGCGATTCCGTTTACCTTGATGATTTTTGGTGAACAATACATTTCATCGGGTCTTGCTTCGATCATCTTCGCCAACATGCCGATTGCGGTGATGGTGACATCGAGCTTGTTCCTTGGGCTTAGGTTACGTAAATCTCAAATTGCTGGTCTTTTAGTCGCGGTGTTGAGCTTAGTTTTGATTCTAGCGAAAGAGATGAGTTTGGGTGGAGAGGATTACCTGCTGGGGTTTCTCGCTTTAGGTGGGGCGGTCGCGATTCATTCGGTGATGTACGTGTTTGTTGAAAAGTTCTGTAAAGGTATACCAGTGCTGACTTACAACGCCTTTCCAAGCTTTATTGCCTCTGCGTTGCTCTTTATTACCTCACTGATTGTCGAACAGCCGGATCTTTCTCAGTTCTCGATGGATTCGATTACCGCTGTGATTTATCTCGGTATGTTTGCCAGCGTTGGTGGCATTGTGGCGTACTTTAAGCTTGGACAAGTGTCGACGCCGTTTACCGCCTCTATCTGTTTTCTGTTTTTCCCGTTGATTGCGCTTAGCCTTTCAACATGGATTGCGGGTAACAGTTTGTCGTTGGTTTCTGTCGCTCTACTGCTGCCATTATTGGGCGGTATTTTTGTGACTAAAGCTGAGCCTACTTTCTGGCAGCGTTTTCGCCTCAAGTCTGCAGAGCAAAAGCCTGTGCTATGTGAACATTGTATGAAGAACATCAACGCTTAACACCGACTAAACACCATGAAAAAGCCCCATTTGATTGGGGCTTTTGACGTAATGCTATTTACCTTGCTCGTTACGCAGATACATGATGGCAACCATGCTAAAGCCAATAAATTGCCATAGATATTGCCCATCACTTGCTCCCGTAATGGTTTGGGTGAAAGCCATACAACCCGTTACGAACAGAGATGCAAAAGCCGCATAGAGTAGCCACGGACGTTCTTTACCAGCCATAAACTCGCCTGCCAGCACCGAGCGAATCACCAATAAAAACGGTAAGCACTGCAAAGCAATGAGAATCGGGAACATAAAGTCAAACGTTGGGCTCAGCAGTGCATGACCGACTTGGCTCTTATCCCACGTTCCAACGATATAACCTTTCCAGCCAGCCCAAGTATCACCTGCATAGGCGGTATCAGGCGTGATGATGCCAAGTAGCACACCCATCACTTTATCGATAAAGCCATTTTTGAACCAAAAGACGAACAGAAAGATCTGGATTGAAATGATCTGAAAAGCAAACTTCTTCAACATGTGTGTATCCCAAGAAATGAATGATTTGGTTTACAAGTATGTGGAAGGTGCGTTTTTTACGCTTGATGCAAGGCAAGCGAGTTGAACTCCAAACAAAAATCAAACATCCAGAATATCCATCAGCATTGGGGAGGCTGACTTAACAATAGGCGAGAGCAGCGATTTTTCGTTCTGGCTTATTTGAGGCTATTCTGCTGTTTGGAATAGGTTTGCTTTTTGTGAAGATTCAATAAGATCAAACAGTTGGCCGTTATGCTCTTTTTTCATCTCAGTATAGCGTTGGTAATTGTATTGCGAGCCTTTCGGGTTATCTGCGAGTTTGTCAGCCACGCTGAGTAAGTAAAAACTGATTGGGCTTGGCGTGCTTTCTGCTGCATAAAACAAGTAGGGGAAGGCTTGATTAGGGTGCTGGTTGATAAGCAAAGCGAGCCCCAAAGTGAGGTTGGCAATATCACAGCGTGGGTTCAGTTCGAACGCCTGCTTAGCTGAGTGAAGTGCCTGTTCTCGGTCTTCTTGTTTGTGCTCGCGTAAGTAAGCTAAAGATTCAGAGTAAGACAACAAAGCGCTGACCAAATAGCTGTCTCGCCCTTGTTGTTGAATCGCATTAAGCTGCTGAGCAATATCCGAAAAATCAGGACCACCTTTACCTTGATAGAAAAGAGAAATCCCTTCAGAGATCACTTTCCAATCGTCATAGTTACTGATGGAAGTCACGCGATGGCTAGTCACTTCGTAATCGGGGCTCATTGGTGCAATGATGGCTTTGATTTCTAAAATCACATCACCGATAGCATCGAAGAAGTTATCTTGGTTAAACGTCTTCTCTACCTTTTGGCTCTGGTTGGGTTGATGGTTGTTTTGCACCAAGACGCTAAGCACATAATTGCCTTCTACTTTCTTAATCCAGCTTTTGAGCTCAACACCGTGGTTGGCAAGAGACTGCTTACTTTGTTGGGATAACTGAGAATAGTGATAACCGGATAGGTTTTTGGCTGAATTTAGCCCATAGAAGAGATAGTTATATACGCTTTCTGCCATTTCAAAGTTGCTGGTGGAGTCAAGCGTAATATCATGAATATAAACGGGCACTACGTCGCTTTGTTGTGCGGTGATCACCGTGGTGTCATCAATGGTGTCACCATTTTGCACTGCCCAAGCCGCAATAATTCCAACAGCCAGGATTGTCGCTACAGCTAAAACTAAGCGCTTGTTTTTAGGCTTGGCGGTACGGGTAAGAGGAGTGGATTTTTCAGGGATTGGAGTGTGCTTTATGCTTGGCTCAGTCACTTTGACATCAAATAAGTAACCTTGCTTAGGAATGGTCTGAATGATGCGATACGGACGCGTTTTGTCCTGAAGCTGGCTGCGCAGTAGACTAATCACTTGTCTTACCAAGTTGTCGGAAACCAGCGTCCTTTGCCAGACATCGGCGGCTATTTGCTGGGTACTCAGTACTTTCCCACGGTTCTCGATAAAGTAGCTCAGCAGTTTTGCTTGCAATGGTTCTAAATGAATCTCCTCACTATCAATCATCAACTGATTTTTATCAGGATAGAAAGAAATAGGGGAGTCATGTTGCAGGATGAAGCAATGCGAGCGAGTCATAGCGATTCAATGGTTTAGAAGTAACCACACAAGACTATTGGTTTTATAAATAGGAAGCAAGTTCAGCATCAGCAAATAAAAAGCCCCGCAGTGCGAGGCTTTTTGATATCTCATCAAGGTCTTTTATTACTCGATGTTCTGGATCTGTTCGCGCATTTGCTCAATCAGAACTTTCAGTTCAACACCTGATGCGGTGATGTCTGTGCTGATAGATTTTGACGCTAGTGTGTTCGATTCACGGTTGAACTCTTGCATCATGAAGTCTAGACGACGACCGACTGCGCCACCTTTTTTCAAGATGTTTGTGGTCTCTTTCACGTGAGAGTCAAGACGGTCTAGCTCTTCTGCTACGTCTGATTTTTGTGCCAGAAGGATAAGTTCTTGTTCAACGCGAGATGGGTCTAGCTCTACTTTTGCATCTTCAAACTTCGAGAATAGACGCTCACGTTGCCACTCAAGAATTTCTGGCATGCGTGCGCGAACTTTTACAACTTCTGCAGTGATTGCTTCTAGGCGTTGCTCGATAAGCGCTTTCATATTGTCGCCTTCACGACCACGCGCGTCGATGAACTCGTTGATTGCTTCGTCAAAAGCAGCAAGCAGTTCTTTGTTTACCTCATCCATGTTTTGCTCTGGTGTTTCCATCACACCTGGCCATTGCATTACTTGGAATGGGTTAATGCGGCTTAGCTCACCAGTCATGTGCATCACTTGCTCAGCGGCTTTGATCACTTGGTTTGCCAGTGCTTCATTGATGCTTAGTTCAGCTTTTGCTGCTGGGTTAGCTTCAAAACGCAGGCTACATTCTACTTTGCCGCGTGCTAGGCGCTTACGAAAACGCTCACGCAGTACTGGCTCAAGAGCACGGAACTGCTCTGGCATACGGAAATAAGTTTCTAGGTAACGTTGGTTTACACTGCGGATTTCCCACACTGCGCTACCCCAATCGCCTTTCACTTCTTTACGCGCGTACGCTGTCATACTGTAAATCATTGAATTTTCCTGTCTTCTAATTTGCTGAAAATTACCCCGCAATAGTAGCACAGCCAAATGGCAGTGGCTTTGCTATTCTGAGTCGAGATTGTCCAGATAGCTTTATTTAATCGATTCCGTTATAATCTGCGCCCAACCAAATCGTCTTCTCCTCATTACTTAAGGTAGATGCCCATGCGTCCAAACGATCGCAAGGCGGACCAAGTTCGCCCAATCAAAATTACTCGTAACTACACAGCTTACGCTGAAGGCTCAGTGTTAGTTGAATTTGGTAACACCAAAGTGTTGTGTAATGCGACCGTTGAAGAATCTGTGCCTCGTTGGCTAAAAGGTCAAGGTAAAGGCTGGGTAACGGCTGAATACGGCATGCTACCTCGTGCAACTCACTCGCGTACTCGTCGTGAAGCGGCAAACGGTAAGCAAGGTGGTCGTACGATGGAAATCCAACGCTTGATCGCACGTAGCCTACGCGCAGTGGTTGATCTACAAGCGATGGGTGAGTTCATGATCACGGTTGACTGTGATGTTATCCAAGCCGACGGCGGCACTCGCACTGCATCTATCAGCGGCGCAAGCGTTGCAATGGCAGACGCGTTTCAACACCTAGTGGATAGCGGCAAGCTAAAAGCAAACCCAATGAAAGGTCACGTAGCGGCAGTTTCAGTTGGTTTGCTAGGCGATGATGTTCTGTGTGACCTTGAGTACGTTGAAGATTCAGCGGCAGACACAGACATGAACGTTGTGATGACAGAAGAAGGCAAGATGATTGAAATTCAGGGCACCGCAGAAGGTGAACCGTTCAGTCATGAGCAACTGATGGCTCTGTTAGAGTCGGCGAAAGTCGGCATTACGGAAATTGTCGCAGCGCAGAAGGCGGCGTTAGCCAATTGATTTAGATAGCTCCCATTATGGGGGCTATTTTTTTATCTCCGTCGTATATGAATCTACAGCGTTGTTCGCTTCATTTTTCTACCCTAATCACATAGAAAACTATGCTCATAGGGATAGAAAAACTTGCTGCCTAGCTGTAAATCCATCTACTTAGGAGATAACGCATTAGTGTTTATTAACTGCTTGGGAATATGGATACCAAGCCTGCATTTAGAGAGAAAATAATGAAAGCATACCAGCGTGAATTTATTGAGTTTGCACTTGAGAAAGAAGTTCTTAAGTTTGGTGAGTTTACTTTGAAATCTGGCCGTAAAAGCCCGTACTTCTTTAACGCTGGTCTTTTCAATACTGGTCGTGACCTAGCGCGTCTTGGTCGTTTTTATGCCGCAGCGCTTGCGGATTCAGGCATTGAGTTTGATGTGCTGTTTGGTCCAGCGTACAAAGGTATTCCAATCGCGACGACAACAGCAGTAGCGCTAGCGGATCACCACGATATCGACACGCCTTACTGCTTCAACCGTAAAGAAGCGAAAGACCACGGCGAAGGCGGTAACCTTGTAGGCTCTGCGCTTGAAGGTCGTATTATGCTAGTGGATGACGTAATCACAGCAGGTACTGCGATTCGTGAATCGATGGAAATCATTCAAGCAAATGGCGCAGACCTTGCTGGTGTGTTGGTTGCGATTGACCGCCAAGAAAAAGGCAAAGGTGAGTTGTCTGCGATTCAAGAAGTAGAGCGTGACTTTGGTTGTGCAATCATCTCAATCGTTAGCCTGACTGACCTTGTGACTTTCCTTGAAGAGAAAGGTACAGACAAAGAGCATCTAGAAGCAGTCAAAGCGTACCGCGCAGAATACGGCATTTAATTCTGAATTTGGAAAGCGAGATTTCCTATCGCGTTTGCTCCTCACTGTAGGAAATGACGTTAATGAGATTGTTCATCGTCATTTTCAAGAGGAAGAACGATGAATTGGGAGTCTGGTATTACCAGAAAGAAAAAGGGGCTGGTGGTTATCCATCAGCCCCTTTTTAATCTGTCGATGTCGCCTATTTGTAGCGAATGCCCTTCGGCGTGCTTTCGTCAGGCATTGTTTTATAGCGTTTGTGTAGCCACATCCATTGCTCTGGTGCGCGCAGAATCACTTCTTCTACAAAGGTGTTCATATAAGCCGCTGCTGCGACTTCATCCTTTTTCGGATAGTCGGCTTCAATACACTTATCAGCAATGATTTCATACTTGCCATCTTTATTGCGGAAACCAGAACCCGGAATAATCGAGCACTTAGATGTATAAGCCAAAATACTAGTGCCAGTTGTGGTGCATGCATCTTCGACCGCAAAGAACGGCACAAATACAGATTTGTTGCGACCGTAATCGTGGTCCGGCAGGTAGAACAAGCGCTCACCGCTGCGTAGAACGCGAATCATCTGTTTAACGTCTTTACGGTCAATCAGTTTGTTGCCGTTATGTGTGCGCCCCCAATACTGGATGAAGTTGTACGCAGGGTTGTCATGTGGACGGAACGCACCGTACCCAGCCACGCCAAGAACCGCAAAAGCGCGCGCCGTGATCTCAAGGTTAAGAGCATGAACACAGCACAGTAGGACACCTTTGCCTTCTGCGGCTTTCTCACGAAGTGCGACGAGGTCTTTCTCAATGATCAGTGTTTTGAAACGCCACGTTGGCCAAAACCAAGTGATGCCCGTTTCAATTAACGCCATACCGGTGTTTTTGAAGTTCTCTTCAACAATATGTTGAATCTCTTCTGCTGGCTTATCTGGAAATGCCAACTCTAGGTTACGCGTTGCAACATGCACACGCTTTTTACCATAGCGCATGCCGATGTGACCGAGCGTACGACCTAACGATAGCAGCATGCGGTATGGAAGAATATTAACTACGATAGCCAAAAAGCCAAAGCCGAGCCAAACGCCCCAGTTGCGAGGGTGGAGAAGGGAAAGAGAAAACTCCGGCTTAGTGAATTTGTCTTTACTCATAATCTCTACTTAATTTGTGCGCTAAGAAGTGCCCAGTACTCGTCAAAGTTTGCCGTTGGTTGGTATTTGAAGTCACTGCGAACAAAGCGGTTCAAGCTACCTTCAACTTGCCCTAGGATCTGAGCGGCTAAAATGCGCTCTTCAACGGGGAAAGATTTACCTTCACGGATCTTACGTTCACGCAGGATTTGACGAAGTTGCGTTTCGATGCGCTCAAACAACTGGTTGATGCGATCGCGTAGGCGCTCATTTTCAAACATTAGAGCATGACCAGAAAGAATGCGTGTCAAACCTGGGTTACGTTCTGAGAATGCCAAGATAAGATGCATAACCAAGCGAATGCGTTCTAGCGTGTCTTTCTCATCATCCAAAATACGGTTGATACGTGTCATGAGTGCTTCTTCAATGAACTCAATCAAGCCTTCAAACATGCGAGCTTTACTTGGGAAGTGACGGTAAAGTGCCGCTTCTGAAACACCGACTTGCTTAGCCAATTTTGCCGTAGTAATGCGTGAAGCGCCTTCTGTAGATTCAAGCATCTGTGCGAGAGCTTGCAAGATTTCTTCACGACGATTGGATTTTTTACTGCCGGCCATTAGTTACTTCCTTTCAAAATACAAAGTTGAGCGGAGGGGATTATAAGACGCTATTTGGCATCAAACTAGACTAGCGAGGGTGTAATGGGAGCTTTAACACCCTCAGTTGTCATGTTTGTACCAAATTTGTGCCAGTTTTCGATGAAAACGAAAGGGTTATTACATTAAATCATGCATCTTTTCTAAGATTTTGAAGCTCAATGCTTCTTTTGATTCCAATGCTAACGCCAGTTCGCCTTGCGACCAGAACAGGGTGATGGCGTTGTCGTTACTGTTAAAGCCTTGACCTTCAACTGATACATCGTTCGCACAAATCATGTCGAGGTTCTTCTTCACCAGTTTGCCACGAGCGTAAGTAGCGACATCGTTGGTTTCGGCTGCGAAGCCAACCGTGAATGGACGTTGCTCAGTCATATTGGCAACGGTCGCTACGATATCAGGGTTTTTCACCATATTGATGGTCATCTGGTCGTTGTTTTCAGTCTTTTTTAACTTTTGAGACGCTACATTTTCTGGGCGGTAATCCGCCACTGCCGCACAGCTAATGAAAGCATCGTGGTTAGGCGCGTGAGTTGTCACAGCAGCATGCATCTCTTGAGCACTCGCAACGTTGATACGCTCAACACCTGCTGGCGTATTCAAGCTGACAGGTCCGCTGATAAGCGTTACTTTGGCTCCCAACTGTGCTGCGGCATTCGCTAATGCAAAGCCCATTTTTCCTGAGCTGTGGTTAGAGATGTATCGCACTGGGTCAATCGCTTCACGAGTCGGACCCGCGGTGATCAATACTGATTTTCCTGCTAACAGTTTTGGTTGGAAGAACTGTTCACACAAACCGACAAGTTGCATTGGCTCTAGCATACGACCAGGACCAATGTCACCACATGCTTGTTCACCTGCCGCAGGTCCCCAGATATGCATACCACGGCGTGCCAGTGTTGCGATATTTTCTTGGGTTGCGACGTTACGGTACATCTGCTGATTCATTGCTGGTGAAACAGCGATAGGAGAATCTGTCGCAAGTACTAACGTGGTGAGCAAATCATTGCCCATGCCTGCCGACATACGTGCAATCAAATCTGCAGTTGCAGGTGCAAGAAGAACCAAATCTGCCCATTTTGCCAGTTCAATGTGACCCATTGATGCTTCTGCCGCAGGGTCTAACAAGCTGTCCGACACCGGACGCCCAGAGACTGCCTGCATGGTTAAGGGAGTAATGAACTCCTTCGCCGCTTTGGTCATCACTACTTGAACTTGTGCGCCTCTTTCTATTAGGCGACGGGTTAGCTCCGCACATTTATACGCGGCAATACCGCCACTGATGCCGAGTAGAATTTTCTTTCCTGCTAGTGTTTGCATGTGAGATCTCCAATTTTTCTGGCGACGAGTTTAGCACAACTGAATCTCTCACCGCCCACGCAAATCTGATCAGAAGCTAATCCATATCAAACTACCGAATATTAATTGCTGAGCCTTATATAAAACTTTTGCTTACTTCACAGACAATCTCTGTCTGCTCTGCAAGATAGAAAGGGAAAAATAACAATAATGAGGTAGTGGAATAAGATGGTGTTGAAAAGTCGAAGTAAATTGCTGCTGGTGACTCTGATCCCTTTGTTGTTGATCACCACATTGATCTCGGTGGTGTATTACATCAATGGTAGTAATAGCTTAGAAGCGGAATTAGCTCGAGATAGACAAGAGCTGATTGATACACGTAAAAAAGAGCTGCAAGCCTACATGATGATGGGTGTTACAGCGATAAAGCCGCTTTACGATACGGACGTAAACGGCAATAACAAAGAAGCGGCAAAAGAAATTCTCAAAGCGATGCGTTTTGAAAGCGACGGTTATTTCTTTGCTTATGATTCGAAAGGGGTCAACACGCTGCATGCGATTAAGCCATCCCTAGAAGGTAAAAACCTTATCGGCTTGAAAGATGAAAATGGCGTAGCAGTGATTGGCGGACTGATTGATGCATCTAAGAACGGAGATGGTTTCCTTTATTTCTCTTGGCATAAACCAACTATTGATGCGCAAGCTCCAAAATTAGGTTATGCCGAGTACTTGTCTAAGTGGGACTGGGTGCTTGGTACGGGCATCTATATTGATGATATTGATCAGCAAGTGGCGATGCAGCGTAAACTGCGTACACAAGAGTTGAATGAACATACGATCTCCGCGGTAACAATCTCGGTTATCGGACTCATTATTACTAGTATACTTACCAGCATCATCGTCTCCAAAGGTATTCTTCCGTTGCAACACATTGCCGCTTCTTTACAAGACGTGGCTGCTGGTGGCGGCGACTTGACGGCTCGTCTGAAAATTGAAAGTAAAGATGAAGTCGGTGAGGTGGCATCGGCATTTAATGAGTTTATGGATAAGCTTCATCCGCTAATGCAGGACATTCAGCGCTCTGCTAATACAGTACAAAGCGTCTCTGGACAATTGGATCAGCAAACGTCTCAAGCCAGTGCTCAAATGCAAAACCACTGCCTCGAAACTGATAAGGTGGTAACAGCAGTAACACAAATGAGCATGACGGCAAAAGAGGTCGCAAGTAATACCAATGCTACTGCTCAGGCGATTGACGATGCGAACGAACAAGTGACCGAGGCGCAGCGTGAAGTCGATCAAGCGATTGATGGCATTAGCAAGCTGGTCGATGAAGTGAACAGTACTTCTGATGCGATTGCAGAACTGAGCCAACAAACTGAGCAGATTACTAAGGTGCTCGATGTTATTGGTGAAATTGCCGAGCAGACCAACTTACTCGCATTGAATGCTGCGATTGAAGCTGCACGTGCTGGCGAGCAAGGTCGAGGTTTTGCTGTGGTGGCTGATGAGGTTCGCTCGTTAGCCAGTCGAACGCAAAACAGCACCCATGAAATTGGCGATATGCTCAAGCAACTACAAACTGGTGTTTCGAGAGCGGTGACCACTATGTCGGCTAGCCAAGAGCGCGGCGCGAAGACCGTTGAAGAGTCGTCAATGATTCAGCAATCGCTGTCCGGCGTGCACCATTCTATCGGAACAATTCGAGATATGGGCATTCAAACCGCTTCTGCGGCTGAAGAGCAAAGTGCTGTTGCTGAAGACATCAACCAGAATCTAGTGGCGATTCAGCAAATCGTGAATCGTATTAATGACACACTTCAGCATGCGGAAGGCATCAGTACTCAGTTGTCACAGTCAGGATCTGAAATTCACGATCTGGTTGGAAATTTCAAGCTTTGATGGATCGCTTGATTACATAGAAAAGCAGTGACTAACGAAAAAAGCGAAAGTCAGGTTCGACTTTCGCTTTTTATTTTGTGCAATAGGCGCTCACTCATCAATCGAGCCGACTAATGACACTGAAAACCTTGCCTAACGAGTCCATGCCAAGAGAGAAGTTGCTGCAACGCGGTCCGCAAGCGCTATCGGATGCGGAGTTACTTGCAATTTTCCTACGTACAGGCACGCAAGGCATGAACGTAATAGAGCTTTCTGACTTTCTTATTCAAGAATTTGGATCACTGCGCCAGTTGTTTTCGGCTTCAGAGAAAGAGTTTTGCCAGCATAAAGGGTTAGGGCAAGCCAAGTATGTGCAGTTGCAAGCTGTTTTGGAAATGACACAACGCTATTTAGCCGAGACATTAAAGCGTGGTGATGCGTTAACCAGTCCAGAACAAACCAAACTTTACCTTTCCTCTATATTAAGAGACCGTCAAAGAGAGGCTTTTTACATTCTTTTCTTAGATAACCAGCATCGAGTGATAAAAGATGAGATTTTATTTGAAGGCACACTCGATGCGGCGTCAGTATATCCAAGAGAAGTGGTCAAACGCGCCTTGCACCATAATGCCGCTGCGTTAATTCTGGCACACAACCATCCATCTGGTGTAGCGGAGCCGAGCCAAGCAGACAGAAGGATTACGCGGCGTTTAGTTGATGCATTAGCACTGGTGGATATTCGGATTTTGGACCATTTCGTTATCGGAGATGGGGAAAGCGTCTCTTTTGCCGAAAGAGGTTGGATATAACTGTGCGTTTTTTAGGTTGTTAGTTGCTAAAAATCTGCTATCATCCTCGCCACTAAATTTTTAACTGAATTCAGCTTGGACTGCTAGAAAAAACCTGCTGTCTAAAAAAAGATCACGAAAACCTGTAAAAAGGATCTGTTCGGGTCTTGAGCAATGCATATCAAGTTAGTATAATGCGCGACCTTTGATAGCCTTGTATGGATTTTCCATAGCGGTTCTTAACCTCTAACTTCTTTCCAAGAAATAGAGAGGTTCGGCCACCAAGGTTGATATCGAGCTGAAACGATTTTGGAGAAGACATTCATGTCACGAGTATGCCAAGTAACTGGTAAGCGTCCAGTAACGGGTAACAACCGTTCACACGCACGAAATGCTACTAAGCGTCGTTTTCTGCCGAACCTACAAACTCATCGTTTCTGGGTAGAGAGCGAAAAACGTTTTGTTAAACTACGCCTATCTGCAAAAGGTATGCGTATCATCGACAAGAAGGGTATTGATACTGTTCTTGCTGATATGCGTGCACGTGGCGAAAACGTTTAAGAGGAAATAGGCAATGGCAAAGAAAGGCGTTCGTGAGAAAATCCGTCTAGTATCTTCAGCAGGTACAGGCCACTTCTACACAACTGATAAGAACAAGCGTAACATGCCAGGCAAATTTGAGATCAAGAAATTTGATCCAGTTGTACGCCAGCACGTTATGTACAAAGAAGCGAAAATCAAATAATTGATTTTGTCTCTTTGACGATTTAAAAAACCCAGCTCTCGAGCTGGGTTTTTTATTATTTGCTGTAGTTATAGGAGTAAAGTAAGTATGCATTTAGGGTTACAAGCCTTGAAGTTTGTTGCATTAATTATCTTAGCTGTGATGTTTAGTGCCGCACTGGGTTATGAAATAAAAGCGGACTGTCTTATCTTAATGTCGATTACGATTGCTTTTCTTAAAGCTCATCGTATTGGTCACTGGGTATATGCCTTGTTAGCTGTGACTGCGACTTTCTATATTCCTGTTTCTTGGAATTATGGTCATCCTAATTTGACCATCATTTCTTCACTGATTGAGACCAACCCCTCAGAAGCGCTTGAGTTCTTTAATGACTTGGAGCTCAAAACGTTGGCAGTCGCGGCACTTTTCGCTGCAGCGTCCTTTTATCTGTTCAAATGGGTACCACAACTTAAAGGTCGTAAAACATCAGTGTTCTGTCTGATCTTGTTTTCGTTCTTACTCTTAGATAAGCCTATCCGCACCATTAAAGACCGTAATGTTAATAGCGACTACACGCATGCATTGCTCTCTTACATGCGTTACCCACCGGTTCGATTTATCTTTGATTGGTTTGATTCGTACAACATGTACCATCAATACAATGCAGAGATCATGGCTCAGCGTGAAATCCCAGCCTCTTGGCAAATTACTAAAACACCGAGCGAGGCTAAGAACACCATTTTTGTGATTGGTGAAAGTGTACGAAAAGACTACATGAATGCGTATGGTCTGCCGATGGAAAACACGCCGTTTATGTCGACGGCCAAAGGGCAGCTTTGGACAAACTTTTTGTCCCCAGGTCCGAACACGTTCACTTCGGTAATGCGCTACGTCACAATGAATGATGGTCTTGATATTGAGCTGAATAACAACATCAACACCTTAGCGCAAATGGCTGGTGTGGAAACCTATTGGATTTCTAACCAGGGTCGAATGGGAGAATTCGATACCGGGATCAGTTCAATTGCTAACTATGCTGAGCATGTTTCCTTTACACGCAGCGGTAGCTTTAGAGACTCGAACGTTTATGACAGCACACTGCTGCCAAGCATTCAAAAAGCGCTGTCGAGTGACGATAAATCAAAATTGATTGTGATCCACTTAATTGGCTCACACCCAGGTTTCTGTGATCGTGTGGAAGGTGATGTTGAGTTTGACTTCAATGGCAGCAAGATCTCTTGTTACATTGAGTCGATAAAGCAAACAGACACAATGCTAGAGAAAATTAACCAACTTGCTGGGAAGCAGTCGCTGCCATACAACTTGATTTATGTTTCCGATCACGGACTTGGGCATCGTAATAGTGGTGAAAACTTGCGTCATGATCCATCGGTAAAACAATCCTACGAAGTGCCTTTGTTTGTCATTGGTTCGGATTTCAATGAACGAAAAGTAGTTGATTATCCACGTAATGGCTTCACAATGATCAAAGCAATCTCTGAATTGATGGGTGTCTCTAGTCAGAGGTTGGATGCATTACCTTCTTTCTTCTCTTCACATGCGGATGTGCCGGAAGTGAATAATGGAGAAGGTAAATTAGTTCCGCTAAGTACGTTAAAAGATGATCCGATTCAATCATAATTTAATGTAGATTTTCTAAATAGCAGCAGCTTGGTTAAGCTGCTGCTGATTTTAGCGATGAGGTGAATTATGTCTAAAAAGGTGCACCGCCGCCGTCGTTGGAACAATATTCTAATCTTAGGTATCATCGTGTTCATGGTGATCCTTAATGCGCCAACTTGGATCAAAACCTACCTTATCGATGAACAAGTGGATCCGTATCCGAACTTGTTACGCTCCGATCATGATGTCAGTGCCATTTACTATGCTGGTTGGGAATTAGACAAGCAAAATGGACAGTGGCAATCCAACATTAAAGCCAATATCCCCGTACAAGAAATAGTGACTCGCTGGCAATCACTTGAAGGAACAGAACTGAACTCTCAGCAGTATGAACAGTTAAAGCCTCGCCTTTCATCGCCGGAAAGCATCGAAGTCTGGTATCAAGGTTTGGAAGAGCCACAACGTATCACCTTTTACCGCCTTGACGATTTTTGGCTATTTAAAAATTGGCAAGACAAGTGGATCGCCATTTCTGTTGATGGTAACTACATCATGCCTAAGTAAAAGTTGCGTAATAACCTTTCGCTGAAACTGTGTTTGTCATGCTGCTTTTCTATTATGCTAAGCGCTCACTAATGTTGTTTCTGACGCTGTTAAGGAGAGTCAAATGCCTGAATTACCAGAAGTTGAAGTAAGCCGAATGGGGATCAGCCCTCATATGATTGGGCAGACGATCAAGGCATTTGTTTTTCGTACTCCGAAGCTACGTTGGGATATTCCTCAAGAGCTTAAGCTTTTGGAAGGGCAGGTTATTCGTAATATTCGTCGTCGCGCAAAGTACTTATTGATTGATACTGACCAAGGTACAGCGATTGTTCACCTTGGCATGTCTGGATCATTGCGTGTACTCGACGCTGACTTCCCTGCGGCAAAGCATGATCATGTTGACCTTAAACTCACCAATGGCAAAGTGCTACGCTACAACGACCCGCGTCGTTTTGGTGCTTGGCTTTGGAGCGCTCCTAATGAGTCTCACACCGTGTTAGATCATATGGGACCTGAGCCTTTAACCGAGGAGTTCAACGCTGAATATATGGCAGACAAAGCCAAAGGTAAGCGTGTTGCGGTTAAACAGTTCATTATGGACAATAAAGTGGTGGTTGGCGTTGGGAATATCTACGCCAATGAGTCTTTATTTAAAACCCGCATTCACCCAACTCGCCCAGCAGGAAAACTAACTAAGAAAGAGTGGCGATTACTGGTGGAGAACATCAAAGCCACGTTAGAAATCGCGATTCAGCAAGGTGGAACTACACTTAAAGACTTCGCTCAAGCGGACGGCAAACCTGGTTACTTTGCACAAGAGTTATTAGTTTATGGAAAAGCCGGAGAACCATGTCCAGAATGCGGTGAAGTGCTCCAAGAGCAGAAAATAGGGCAACGTAATACCTTCTTTTGCAATGTGTGTCAGCAGTAGAAATAAGATCGTCTCCGGTGTATTTCTATCAAGCAGTTGTAATCGCCGACCTTTCCTTCAATAATTCATACAGTTTTGAATAAATCAGTACATCCTATGAAAGTCATTTACCCAGGAACATTTGACCCAGTTACCAATGGTCACTTAAATCTTATCGAGCGCACCCATGAAATGTTCGATGAAGTCGTTATCGGAGTCGCAGCAAGCCCTTCAAAGAATACGATGTTCACATTGGAAGAACGCGTTGCTTTGATGGAAGAGGTAGTGGCGCATTTACCTGGTGTAACAGTGAAAGGCTTTTCTGGGTTACTGGTGGACTTTGCTCGTCAAGAGCAGGCTAAAGTATTGATTCGTGGGTTAAGAACGACGGTCGATTTTGAGTATGAGTTTGGCTTGACCAACATGTATCGCAAGTTATTGCCTGGGATTGAGAGTGTATTTTTGACCCCTGAAGAAGAGTTTGCTTTTTTATCGTCGACCATCGTACGTGAGGTTGCCATCCATGGTGGCAGTATTGAGCAATTTGTTCCTGCGGCAGTGGCTAAGGCTATCGAGAAGAAAGTAAATGAAAGACAGTAAGTTTCCTTATTATTTCTCAAACGCTCTCTCGATGCTGATCCCTCGTTTTGTCTATCGAGAGCAAGCAAAGCGTTTACTTTCGACTCTGAATGAAGCGGAGAAGCAGTACTGTCTTGAGCGAGTGAATTATTACAACAAGTGTGAACAGTTGTTTTCGGTCGATAGCCGAGAGCAGAGTTACGCTAAGATTGGTGAGTTCAAAAAAACAAAAGGTTGGACTTATTTTTTCGATACGCGCCAAGTTATACGCTATTTCCCATCTGAGTTTACGTTTAACTACATCAATGGTGATGTGACGCATATTCCTAATGTGCCGAGCTTTATTAAAAGTCGTCCTATCCATGGTGACAATCAGAATTCTATCGTTTTAAAGCTGAATCAAATTCGTCACTTTAAATTTGTGGATGACGAAATGAGCTACCGAGATAAGAAAGACATGGTGGCGTGGCGAGGCGTCGGTTTTCAGCCTCACCGTCAAACGGTAATTCATGCTTTCTATGACCACTCCCGTTGCAATATTGGTCAGACTCGACCACAAGAAGGACAGCCTTGGGAAAAAGGCTTTATGAGTATTGAGGAGCAGCTTCAATACAAGTTCTTGTTGTGTATTGAAGGCAATGATGTCGCAACCAACCTGAAGTGGGCAATGTCCTCGAACTCATTGGTTATTATGTCAAAGCCTAAGTACGAAACATGGTTTATGGAAGGTAAGCTAGAAGCTGGCATCCACTATGTTGAAGTGAAGGATGATTATTCGGATTTGCCTGAAAAGATGGACTATTACTTAGCGAATGAGCAAGAAGCATTAGCGATCATTGAGAATGCGCACCAATGGGTTGAGCAGTTTAAAGATAAACGTAAAGAGCGTTTGATCTCATTGATGGTTGCCGATAAGTACTTCACCTTATCTCAACAACAATAAAAAAGGGGCGAAACGCCCCTTTCATATTTTTATAAGCTTCTAAAGTTTTTACGCTTCTAGAAATTGGTCAACACCGTTTTCGCAACGCTTAAGTTTGTTTTTAATGGTGTTATCTAAGATCTCATCGTTTTGACCCAATGACGCACGAGAGTTTTCTACGTGATATAAGTGGTAGCCCACTCCGGCGAATTTTAGGTAAAGACGTGACTTGTTTGAGTTAAGCATGCGATGAACAAATTCGCTGTCTTCACGTCCCCAACCGACAAAATCTTGGTTGAAGCCATTCACCTCGATAACATCTTGTCGCCAAAACGCCATATTACAGCCGCGAGTCGCCTTATCGTTGTTGCGTTCGTATGAGAACCAGTTCGATAGCAGTGAGTTTGTGATGCAGTTCTTACGGTTGCGGATCCCTTTGCTAAATACAGAAGGAACCAATCCGTTTTCCATAATTTCACGGCTGCACGCTTCGTCAGTCAGAACTCGACCACCTTGAACAAACCAATTTGGTTTTGCCACGCGTTTGTGCGATTCAATAAAGGTTTGTGACAATACCATGTCGCCATCGATCATGATCAGGTAATCGCCTGATGCTTTAGCTATTGCACGGTTTCGACTCATAGAAAGCTGGAAGCCATTGTCTTCATGCCAACTGTGTACCAGTGGAACCGGAAAACCTTCACGCATTTGGTCAATCATTGCTTTGGTATCTTCACTAGAACCATCATCTGCCACAATAACTTCATCAGGCAAAACGGTTTGGCGCTTTACACTTTCTAACACGGATTTTAAGGCTTCTTTCCAGTTATAAGTGGTAATAATTAAAGTCGTTTTCATTGTTTTTTCGCCTGTTCGCGTAAGTATAAGTCGATGTATTTAACGAAGGTAGAATGCATGCTTAACCACGCAAGGATGAAGCCATGCTTACCATCAAGAAAACCACGCTTAAGAATGTACATCTTCAAGAAGCTGGCTAATGCATGGATGATTGCCGTGCTGAGACCGGATTTTTTCCTGCCTTCTCGCTCGTCTGTCCAAGCTTTGAGGTAACCTGTGGTTTTGTTGATGTAATGATGTAGGTGTTCGTACGTATAGTGGTGTAATCTGCCATCCAGTTTCTTGATTGCAAAGCCTTTATCTTCGACTTTTTCATGCACTAAAGCATCATTGTAGTGGGTATAACTGGTGCGGTAGAGACGAACGATCCAATCTGGTGACCATCCTGAGTGGTAGATAAACTTACCAAATGCGGCACTCAGACGATTCACTTTGTACAGTGTGTTTGGCTCGTCATTCTCAACGGCTTTTAAAATGCTTTCTTTCAGCTCTGGCGTGATTTGTTCGTCGGCATCCAACCAAAGCACATAATCTGCGGTTACGTATTGCTGAGCAAGTTGGCGCTGTTTGCCAAATCCTGGCCACTCCAAGTTGGTGTAAAACTTGTCGGTATATTGTCTGGCGATTTCTTCAGTGCGATCAGTACTGCCTGAATCAAGAAGGACAATCTCATCAGCCCAATCTTTCACTGTGTCTAGACAAGCTTGTAGGTGCTTCTCTTCATTTTTCACGATTAAGGCAACGGCTAAAGTGGGTTTAGACAAGTTGGTTTCCTTCTTAAACAATCTTATATAGGGGGAGTTTACTGATATTGGGGATACAAATCTTCTACGACTTGATCAAACATAACCATGACACGATCACTCGTGATACGGTTCATCGCTTTTTCATCTTTTGCTCGCGTTCGCCAGCTTAGCTCTTGGCTGGTTTTTCCAGTCTCTGCAAAAATGGTCTCTTCATACACTGAAACGGCGTATTTCAAATAGTTATAAGGACCAACACGGACAGGGTTATGGTGAGCATACAAGCCAATAATTGGGGTTTGCATCGCGCTTGCCATATGAGCAGGACCAGTATCTGGTGCAATCACCATCTCAACCTTATCAATCAGCGCCAGCATTTGCATGATGGAGCTTTCGCCAACTAAGTTTAAGCAAGGCTCTGTAAGTAAAGATTGAATGCGCTCAGCTAAGTCGACCTCTACTTTCGCTGGGCTACCCGCTAAGATGACATTCCAGCCTTTCTCTCGAGCGTGGTTGATAACATCCACATAACCTTCTGCGTTCCAGTTCTTATAAGCTTTGCTTGCCCCCGGGACCAACAATAGATTCGGCTTATCAGCTTGGCGCTGAGTTTTCGAGAGCTTAGTTTCTGAGATCTTAGTTTCTGCCCAGAGAGCATCTTGCTCTGAGTACGACAATGACCAAGTAAGTTCTGACTGAGGCACACCAATTTGATGGGCAAACGCCATTAAACCATCCGCAACATGCAAAGAGCTTGGTGAAGGAACTTTGACATTGGTGAACAAAGTTTGAAAGTCTTGGCTACGGTCAGAAGAGAACCCAAGTTTGTACTTCGCTTTAATACCTAACGTCGCCACGCTCGCTCGAATGGCATATTGCATATGAAGCAAAGCATCGAACTTGCGTCCTTTGAGCTGCTTCCACAATGACTTATAACCATCAAGACCTGCTTTTTTATCAAACACAATCACTTCAACACCATCTATCGCTTGCAGCAACTGAGCTTCAAGCTTGCCAGTAATCCAAGTGATATGGGTATCAGGCCATTGTTTTTGAATCGCTTGAACCGTCGCGATGGTATTACAAACGTCGCCGATGGCGGATAAACGCAATATACAGAGTGAAGAAGGGGCAGAAGTGAACATAGTTATTGTCTGATAAGATAAATAGATGCAGGTAAATTATGCAGACATCCCCAATAAATGTAAAATACACCGCTTCTATAATGAGTACTGACGAGCCCCTCTTAATGTCAAAGACAAAACAACACCAATCATTGAACTCAGGTAAACCTGGAAACACGGGTTTGACGCGCGTCATCAAAGCGGCTGGATATTCTGCAAAAGGGCTGAAAGCGGCGTTTAAACATGAAGCAGCCATCAGGCAAGAATTAGCCATGCTGGTACTTGCGATTGCATTGGTGTGTGTATTTGATTTAAGTGTTGTAGAACGCATTCTCATGTTAGGCGTTGTAGTGTTAGTGTTTATCGTTGAACTGATTAACTCTGCCATTGAAGCCGTTGTTGATAGAATTGGTGTCGAGCATCATGAACTGAGTGGGCGAGCAAAAGACATTGGCTCAGCCGCAGTGATGGTTGCGCTATTTTTTGCTGGCTTTACATGGCTGTATATTCTTATCAGCCACTACTTTTAATAAAACCTAACGGCAACTTTCGACATGACTCAGAGTTATCAACAAGGCAATAGCATGGTGTGGTTTGATGATGAAATCATCACTGACCCAAGCCAAGCGTTGTTTGACGCCCAATATTGGCAAGAGCAAGATAAAGTGGTGGGCAGCGCATCTGGACGTGGAACCACATGGTTTGTTCAACTTGATACCATGCAAGCTGCTTTGCGTCATTACCGCCGTGGTGGTTTATTTGGCAAGTTGGTTGAAGATCACTATTGGTTTACTGGATGGGAGCAGACTCGTAGCCTACAAGAGTTTAACCTACTCGGAGTGCTGATTGAGTCAGGTGTGAATGTCCCTCGACCGATTGCTGCGCGCGCAGTTAAAACTGGCTTAACTTACCAAGCGGATCTTTTGAGCGAAAGAATTCCCAATGCCAAAGACTTGGTCAGTATTTTGCAAGAAAACCCATTACCGGAAGCGATGTACCAGAAGGTAGGGCAAGAAATTGCCAAGATGCACAACGTCAACGTGAACCATACCGATCTGAACATTCATAACATCTTAATTGATGAGCAAGAAAAGGTATGGATCATCGATTTTGATAAATGCTCTCAGCAACCGGATGGTGATTGGAAGCAAGGCAACTTAGAGCGTTTGAAGCGCTCGTTTCTGAAAGAGCTGAACAAACGTCAAATACATTGGCAAGAAAGCGACTTCGCTGTGCTTGAAAAGGCGTACTCTTTAAGTCGTTAGGTGCCAACGACGAACAATCAAAAATTTAGACTTGGCTATCTTATTAAGGTAAGCCAAGTGGCGTAGTTTAAGCGCACATTTAACTACAATTAAACAAGATTTCTCGTGCTTTACGTGAGCACAATATTAAGCAGGTAACGTTCATAATGAAAATACTAGTAACTGGTGGTGCTGGTTTTATTGGCTCTGCAGTCATAAGACACATCATTCGTGATACCCAAGATACCGTCATTAACCTAGATAAATTGACTTACGCTGGCAATTTAGAGTCCTTAGCGGAAGTATCGGATAGTGAACGTTACCATTTTGAGCATGTTGATATCTGTCAACGTGACGAGCTTGATCGCGTATTTGCAAAGCATCAACCTGATCTCGTGATGCACCTTGCGGCTGAATCGCACGTAGATCGTTCCATTGATGGACCTGCGGCATTTATTGAAACCAATGTCATGGGGACGTATCACCTTCTTGAATCGGCTCGTCAATATTGGTCGACACTGGATGAGACACGCAAAGCCGCTTTCCGTTTCCATCATATTTCTACTGATGAAGTGTATGGTGACCTAGAAGGTACGGATGATTTGTTTACTGAAACTACATCCTATGCGCCGAGTAGCCCGTACTCTGCTTCTAAAGCGTCCAGCGATCATCTTGTTCGAGCGTGGCAACGCACTTACGGTTTTCCTACGTTGGTGACCAACTGCTCGAACAACTATGGACCTTACCATTTCCCAGAGAAACTGATCCCACTGATGATTTTGAATGCCTTGGATGGCAAGCCGTTACCTGTGTACGGTGATGGTATGCAAATCCGTGATTGGCTGTTCGTCGAAGATCATGCTCGCGCACTCTACAAAGTCGTGACAGAAGGTGAAATTGGCGAGACATACAACATCGGTGGTCACAATGAAAAAGCGAACATTGAAGTAGTGAAAACCATTTGCTCGTTACTTGAAGAGTTTCGACCAAACAAACCTGCAGGTGTTGAATCTTATGAATCGTTGATCACGTATGTGAAAGATCGACCAGGTCATGATGTACGCTATGCAATTGATGCAACAAAAATTGCTCGAGAGCTGAACTGGACGCCTGAAGAAACATTCGAAAGTGGCATTCGAAAAACCGTTGAATGGTATCTAAACAACCAGCAATGGTGGCAACGAGTGCTTGATGGCTCATACAGTCTTGAACGATTAGGAGCGGGTGAATAATGAAAGGTATTATTCTTGCTGGTGGTTCTGGTACGCGTTTATACCCAATCACGCGAGGCGTTTCTAAGCAGTTACTGCCTGTATACGATAAGCCAATGATCTACTACCCACTGTCAGTACTTATGCTTGCTGGTATTCGTGAGATTTTGGTGATTACCACTCCTGAAGACCAAGAAGGTTTTCAGCGCTTGCTTGGTGATGGCTCTGACTTTGGTATCGAACTGCAATACGCAATCCAACCCACGCCAGATGGTCTAGCTCAAGCATTCATTATTGGTGAAGAGTTTATCGGTGATGACTCTGTATGCTTGGTACTAGGCGACAATATCTTTTATGGACAGGGTTTTTCGCCAAAGTTAAAGAAAGCGGTTGAGACGGCAGAGGGTGGCAATGGGGCTACGGTGTTTGGCTACCAAGTGAAAGACCCTGAGCGCTTTGGTGTAGTTGAGTTTGATGCCGAAAGAAAAGCAATCTCTATCGAAGAAAAACCAGCTAAACCAAAGAGTAATTATGCTGTGACTGGACTTTACTTCTTTGATAACCAAGTCGTGAGTAGAGCTAAGCAAGTAGAACCATCAGAGCGAGGTGAACTAGAAATCACTACATTAAATCAAATGTACCTAACAGCAAACGAACTCAATGTTGAAATGTTAGGGCGTGGGTTCGCTTGGTTAGATACAGGCACTTACGAAAGTTTGCTCGATGCTGCTCAATTTGTTTCGACGATAGAGAAGCGACAAGGTTATAAAATTGCATGTTTAGAAGAAATCGCCTTTAACAATGGTTGGATTAGCAAGCAGAAGTTAATGGCGGCAGCGAATGCTCTTAAGAAGAACAATTATGGTATCTACCTATCAAGCATTGTGAGCGAAGATGACAATTAAACTTAATAGTCCATTAGCCCCTGATTTGACTAAGCTTTCACAGTATTTATCTCAAGTTAATGACAGTGGTTGGTATACAAACTTTGGTCCCTTGCACCAGCAGTTGACACAAAGACTAGAGGAGTTCTTAGGTGTAGAAAACCTATTGTTGGTTTCAAATGGTACGCTGGCACTTCAGGTGGCATGTAAGGTTTTAGGAATTGAGTCTGCGATCTCTACACCATTTAGCTTTGTTGCAACTTCATCAGCGTTGATGTGGCAAGGTATCGATGTGAGCTATTGCGATATCGATTCAAAATCTTATAACTTATCTCCAGATGCTTTGAGAGCTGCTCTTGAAGAAAACTCCCAAGCCGATGGTGTTGTTGCAACACATGTATACGGAAATCCTTGTGAAGTTGAGAGCTTCAAAGAAATTGCAGATCAATATAAGGTCAAAGTTCTATACGACGCTGCTCATGCATTTGGAGTTAAGGTTGGTCAGGAGTCTCTCTTAAACTTTGGCGATGCTAGTACATTGAGTTTTCATGCTACTAAGATATTCCATACAGTCGAAGGTGGTGCAATTGTATTCAAGCGCCATGAAGATTATTTACGTGCGAAAGAGTTCATTAACTTTGGTCTTCAAACGAATGGACAATTAGGTGAGCCAGGTATTAATGCAAAGTTGAATGAGTACCAATGCGCAGTAGGATTAACACTACTTGATCAGATTGAAGAGGTGATTGAGCATCGATCCCACTTGTTTGGTTTGTATCGGACACTTTTAGAACCTTATGTTGAATTACCTCTTTGGCTACCCAAAGCGTCGTATAACGGTGCTTACATGCCAATTTTCGTTAGAGATAAAGACAAGCGGGAAAGACTACTTGATACTTTGTCTGCGCATGATATTGAACATCGACGATATTTTACACCATCTTTAGATGTTGCTTACCCTGATAATCTGAGCTTTGGATGTCCTGTAAGCCAGCAGATATCAAAAGGAATTATTTGTCTACCGCTACATGCCAGTTTGTCTTCAAATGATGTTGAAGCTGTATGTAAAGTTTTAGAATTGATATTAAATTAACCATGTGAGAGTTCTTATAATATGAAACTTGCTATTATGCAGCCTTACTTGTTTCCATATCTAGGCTACTATCAGTTAGTTTACAGATCAGACGTGTTTGTTTTTTATGATGATGTGAACTTTCCTAAGAGAGGGTACGTTAATCGAAATAGTATATTAATGAATGGGAATGTCACTAGATTTACTGTTCCATTGATAAAAGCATCTCAAAACAAGCTTATTAATGAAATTTCGTGCCAAGGTGATTTGAGTAAAGTTATTGCAACAATAAGACAAGCATACTCAAAAGCTCCTTATTTTAATGATGTAATGCCCATTATAGAGAGTGTGCTAAGTAGTAGCCTAAGTATATCTGAGATGGCGGCTAGTTCTACAGTAGAAGTATTTAAATATCTTAATGTTGAACGTGTTTTTGTCCATTCTAGTAGCTTGGAATATAATAGAGATTCAAATGCGCAGGATAAATTGATATCAATTTGTAAGCTTTACGAAGCAAGTGAATATATTAACTCTATAGGTGGCTATGAACTATACTCAAAAGATAGCTTTTTAGATGAAGGTATTTCTTTGCAATTTTTAAAAAAGAAACCTATAAGCTACAAACAAGGGGGGGATGAATTTATAGATAACTTATCTATTATTGATTTACTCATGTATTGCAGTAAGAGTGAAATTAAAAAATTTCTAAACGACGTGGAAATTATATAGTATGAATAAAGTTGCAATCCACTCTGTGCCACGTTCTGGTTCATCTTGGTTAGGTGAAATTATTAATAGTTCCCCTGACGTTAACTATCTATATCAGCCTCTATT
Organism: Vibrio sp. MM46; assembly: GCF_027587135.1. Lineage (NCBI taxonomy): Bacteria > Pseudomonadati > Pseudomonadota > Gammaproteobacteria > Vibrionales > Vibrionaceae > Vibrio > Vibrio sp. MM46. The sequence goes on along the minus strand of NZ_JAPPTO010000011.1, from coordinate 24,536 downwards.
TTCTTATGAATTCAAGTCATTTCTAGATGACAATTCTGAAAAAGGTGATATTGAAGAATTCTTTAATAGCATTGCACAAACTAACTCCTCTTTTATTCGTCAAGAAGATGATAGAAAAGAAGGCAAAAAACCTATCTTCGAAAAAAGCAATAAATTGACAGTCGTTGCATACAAGGAAGTTAGATACCATCATATTATAGAGAATATGATCAAAAAGTGTCCTGATGTAAAGATTTTAGGCTTGGTTAGAGACCCGAGAGCTGTAATTAGCAGTTGGTATAATGCAAAGCGAGAATTTAGGTCCGATTTAGGCTGGCTTTTGGAAGAAGAGTTGATCTATGCAGGCAAGAAAAACTTAGAGAAAAAAGAAGAATATTTTGGTCTGTCTAAGTGGGCGGAGACTACAAAGTTATTTGAAAAACTTTCTAAGCTGTATCCAGATAACTTTAAACTTGTGCACTATAGTGCTCTACTAGAAGACCCTCTAGAACAAGTTGAAGATATATTCGATTTTCTAGGACTAGAGCTTACCTCACAAACTAAGTCATTTATTATGTCCAAAAAGAAGGTTGATACTACCTACTCCGTATTCAAAAACAAGGATAAAGATATAAGTTGGCAAAATAGCCTTGATGTAGACATTGTAAGTCGTATCGAGGATTTTGTTAAAGAGAGTAAGTTGGAACACTACTTGTAGGTCGGTAATAATATGTCTGTTAAAGTTTCAATTCTTTGTGTTTGTTATAATCACTCTAAATATATTGAGAAAACAATTAATAGTTTTCTCAACCAGTCCTGTGATTTCGAATTTGAAATTATTGTTTATGATGATCTCTCTACGGACAATAGTAGAGAAATTGTTGATGAGATATGTGAAAAGCATTCGAACATAGTTCGAATGTATACTGATGAAAATCTTTACTCTAAAGGCATCCGAACTCTAGCATTGTCACACTTATCGCCAAAGGCTAAAGGGGAGTATTTAGCTTTTTGCGAAGGTGATGACTATTGGATAGATAATACAAAGCTACAGAAACAATTTGATACTTTAGAGGGGAACCCAAATATAGACCTTTGCTTTCATCCAGCATACTCGGAGGACCCAGAAGGCAATAGAGAGCTAGTCTCAAATCATTTTGAGGGAACTCATTACGTTTCTACTGATGAAGTTATACTAGGAGATGGTGATTACTGCCCAACAGCATCTTTATTTATCCGTAAGTCTGCTTTATGCCTAGCTTCATCAAGCACTATTAAATTAATGCCATGTGGAGACTATTTTATGCAGATTATGTCTTCTGTAAAAGGAGGCGGAGTCTACTTACCTGATCCAATGTCTGTATATAGAATTAATCAAAAAGATTCTTTTTCAACAAGGATGTCCTCGTCCTCTCACGAAAATCAGAGAGACTTTTTGTTAGCAATGGTCAATAGTTTAGAGTCACTGAAACAAGATTTGGATGGAGTGAACTTAAAGTCATTTAACAATCGAATAAGAAAATATAAAAAAAGAGCACGAAAATCTCAGAGGAAAGCGATAAAGGAGAGGATCAGAAATCTAATATTCTCTAACCCTTCCCAATAAAATAGGTGAGCGATATATTTATGGCTCACCTATTTATTTAGTTTATTTTTACACAGCCCCACTCTGGGAAGTGCTTACATACATAAGCATTGAGCTCTTTCTCTGCTTCTGAGTAAATACGAGCTGGTTCTTTAGTATGGTTTAATTGTATCGATGACACCATACCCGCGCCGACAGTCACGTTGCTAATGCGGTCAATAATGATAAAAGCGCCAGTTTGAGGTAGCTGCTGATAAACATCCATTGCAACTTTATCGGTAAGCTTTATTGAGGCGAGTGCAATCTCGTTTAACTCAAGGCGCGTATTTTTATGATCATGCTGCTTAAGTGTATTAACATCAATCTTATGCTCAATTTGAGAAACCTTACCTGTACAGGTTTTAGTCGCAAATTTGAATAGGTATTCTTTATGCGTTTGCATCGGAGATTCATCCATCCAAACGATATGGGCTTGGTAAGCGTCTACAACCTCTGGAATGTTGTTGGAATGGACAAGCATATCGCCGCGTGACACATCGATCTCATCTTCAAGCGTTAGGGTGATCGCTTGACCCGGCATTGCTTCTTTTAGCTCACCATCGAAGGTAAAGATAGATTTGATGCGAGAAACTTTGTTCGATGGAAGAGCAGTAACCTCATCACCAACCTGTACAATGCCTGAAGCAAGGGTGCCACAAAAACCACGAAAGTTTAGGTTTGGGCGATTGACATATTGCACTGGGAAGCGCATTGCTTCAGTGTTGATGTCTTGGTTAATCTTAACCGTTTCAAGCAGCTTCATTAATGTAGCGCCAGGGTACCAATCCATGTTCTCACTTGGAGTGACAACATTGTCGCCTTTTAGAGCAGAGATTGGCACAAAGCGGATATCCTTGATGTTGAAGTTCTTTGCCATATCTCGGTAATCGGCTTTGATTTTCTGATACACCTCTTGCCTGTAGTCCATCAGATCCATTTTGTTAACGGCAACGATAACGTGCTGAATTCCAAGTAGACTACAGATATAGCTATGACGACGTGTTTGCGTCTGGATACCGTGGCGAGCATCAACCATTACAATCGCAAGATCACAGGTAGAAGCACCCGTAACCATATTACGAGTGTACTGTTCATGTCCTGGAGTGTCGGCGATGATGAATTTACGCTTGTCGGTTGAGAAGTAGCGGTAGGCAACATCAATCGTGATGCCTTGTTCACGCTCGGACTGTAGACCGTCGACTAGTAGCGCTAAGTCGAACGCTTCATCTGTCGTATTGAACTTTTGAGAATCTTTTTCGATCGCAGCCATTTGATCTTCATAAATCAGCTTGCTGTCGTATAGCAGGCGACCAATCAGTGTAGATTTGCCGTCATCAACGTTACCACAAGTTAAGAAACGAAGTAGGTCTTTGTTTTCATGTACGTTTAGGTACGCTTCAATGTCTTTAGCGATAAGCTCAGAGCTATGAGACATAATGACTTCCTTTTAAATGTATTCTTTTTCAGTGAGCGCTCGAATCACTTGGTCGGCACACGCTTCGACAGACAGCTCAGCTGTCTTGATGTGAATTTCTGGAGATATAGGTGCTTGGTACTCAGAGTCGATGCCAGTGAAGTGTTTAATCTCACCTGCGCGTGCCTTTTTATACAGGCCTTTAGGATCTCTCTGCTCGCAGATTTCGAGTGGAGTATCAACAAACACCTCTAAAAACTCGCCTTGCTGCATTAACTGGCGCACTTGCTCTCTATCTGAGATAAATGGCGAAATAAACGCGGTCAGAACAATGTTCCCGGCATCGACAAATAGTTTAGCCACCTCGCCAATGCGGCGAATGTTCTCAATACGGTCTAGATCACTAAAGCCAAGATCTTTGTTTAGACCGTGGCGCACATTGTCACCATCAAGAAGGTAACTATGTTTACCTAACGCTAATAGCTTGCTTTCTACCGCGTTAGCGACGGTCGATTTTCCTGAGCCACTAAGTCCGGTAAACCAAAGTACAACAGGCTTTTGCTGCTTAAGCGCAACACGATCTTCATGAGTTACGCTGGTGTTATGCCACACCACATCGTCACTCACAGACTCATTGCGCTTCTTTTGAAACGGCGAGGTCATAGTTAGAAGTAACCCTCACGTTTCTTTTTCTCCATTGAGCCAGAGCTATCGTGGTCAATGGCACGACCTTGGCGCTCAGAAGTGGTTGTAAGCAGCATCTCTTGAATGATCTCTGGTAGCGTTGTTGCTTGAGATTCAACCGCTCCCGTTAATGGGTAGCAGCCTAGTGTACGGAAGCGAACCATGCGTTGTTCTACCGTCTCCCCTTCACGAAGCTCCATGCGATCATCATCTTTCATGATCAACATACCATCACGTTCAACGACGGGACGCTCTTTTGCAAAGTACAGGCTTGGAATCTCGATGTTCTCTAGGTAGATATATTGCCAGATATCCAGCTCAGTCCAGTTAGAAAGAGGGAATACACGAATGCTCTCGCCTTGGTTTACTTTGCCGTTGTAGATATTCCAAAGCTCAGGGCGTTGATTTTTAGGATCCCAGCGGTGATGTTCATCACGGAAAGAGTAAACACGCTCTTTAGCGCGAGACTTCTCTTCGTCACGACGAGCACCACCAAAAGCAGCATCAAAGCCATGATTATCTAAGGCTTGTTTTAGGCCTTGTGTCTTCATGATATCAGTATGTTTTGAGCTGCCATGCACAAATGGGCTGATGTTCATCGCAAGCCCTTCTGGGTTTTGGTGCACAATCAGCTTCATACCAAGCTTTTTCGCCATGTAGTCACGAAACTCAATCATTTCTTTGAATTTCCATGTGGTATCAACATGCATAAGTGGAAACGGGGGAATGCCAGGCGCAAAGGCTTTCTGCGCAAGGTGTAGCATCACTGAAGAGTCTTTACCAACAGAGTAAAGCATCACTGGGTTATCAAACTCGGCAGCTACCTCACGCATAATATGGATAGATTCTGCCTCAAGTTGCTTAAGGTGAGTCATTCGTTGTGGAGAAAGTTTCATTCCGGTCTCTCTTTAATTCGATGAGGGAGTTAAACGCCATAGATAGTTGTGATAGCCGTTAATACTAAACCGCTATACGTAATACTCATCGGCACCCCAATCTTTATATAATCCTTGATACAGTACTGACCTGCATTGTAAACCATTAAGTTGGTTTGGTATCCATATGGGCTAATAAAGCTTGCACTTGCGCCGAACGCGACAGCTAAAATATAGCTATGAAGATTTGCATCAAGGCTCGTCGCGAGGGCATAAGCAACAGGGAAGACTAAGGCCGCCGCCGCATTGTTGGTGACCAACTCCGTTAGCAACAAAGTGACCAAGTAAACCATGATAAGCCCTGACAACGGGCTCATAAACTCAGCTTGCTCTGTCATTGCGCTTCGCAGGAGGTCGACTGCTGTACTGTTATCTAATGCCTGAGACAGCAAAAGTGCAGATGAAATGACTAGCCATATCTGGACTGGTAGTCTTCGTATAATTTCATTCGTTTTCAGTGCTCCAGTTAATAGTAGAACACCAAGTAACAAGATCAGGTTGTGTAGCAGTGGAGCTATCTCCATAGCTGCGAGGGCGATAGCACTAAAAAAGCCAAGAACAGCGATAATTTCTTGCGGTCCTTTGAGCAGCCTATCGGCTTTTAGCGCTTGGAGCTGGATAAAGTTTTTAGCGATGTTATTTCGCTGGTGATAGTCATCACCTACAGCGAGTACCAGATAGTCACCAGCTTTTAAGGTAACTTCACCGAGCTTTCCGGAAACCGTGTGGCCATCGCGTCGGATCGCGACAACTGCTGCGTTGAACATAGCGCGAAAGCCAATTTGTTTTAGAGTCTTATTTACTAAAGCACTTTCAGGGCGTAACACTACCTCTTTGAGATCATGACTTAGCCTTTCGCCTTTATGAGCAAAGAGTGATAAGCCCGGGAAGTGATTCAGCTGAGTTACTTTTCTAATCTCTCCACAGAATAACAGGCGATCATTTTCCTCTATTAACTCATGTGGTGATACTGGTGAAATAGTTCTTCCTTGGCGATGAATCTCGACTAAAAACAGAGAGTTTAGATTTCTCAGACCGTTGCGCTGAATAGTTTTACCGATAAGTGGGGAGTTTGGTTCTACCTCAGCGTCAATGAAGTATTGAGCTTGAGTATCTGCTCGTTCAATGTTGCTAGGTAGCCAATGGCTAAGTAAAAACAGGGTGAGCCCGCACCCAAGTACAACAATGCCGCCAACAAGTGAAAAATCAAAAAAGGAGAGACTAGGTAGCCCAGCATCGAGCACCATACTGTTGACGATTAAATTTGTCGAAGTGCCGATCAGCGTTAGTGTTCCACCAAGGATGGCTGCAAAGGATAGAGGAAGTAGCAGTTTGCTGGCTGGGTGAAGTGCATTGGCACGTATTGGGGCGATCATGGTGGAGACTACCCCTGTGTTGTTTAGAAGCGCTGAAGACAATGTGGTTATCGAGAACAGTCGAACCCAGGTAGATTTATAGCTAGGTTTGATGACTAATTGCGAGATTCTACGAAGTAGTGAGGTTTTTTCCAAAGCTAGTGAGCAGATGATGAGTAGCACTAGCGTAAGTACGCCAGGGTTGGTAATGCTACTAATGAGTTGCTCTGTCGATACGGCGCTGCTGCCATATAAAACAAGCAAAACTACTCCAAAAACCTTTTCAGGTTTGTTTTGATACCTTGTGACAAGGGCAATTATTGCAATCACAAAAACGGTAATGACAAAGTAGGCTGAATGGGTCTGCGACATTATTTAATTGCTTCAATTGTTTTTTGAGTTGAGTTTAAATAGCCTTGAATAAAATCACTCATTTGCTGAGAGTTATCGTGTTGAAAACGTTCTAGTACTTTACTCGCTAGCTGAGTTTTATCAGTAATGTCGATAATATTTAGAGCAATCATGTCTTCTACAATCGCTTTGAAGTTGAAGTAGCTAGGGCCTGATATTACAGGAACGTTGAGTGCGACTGGTTCAAGCACATTATGCCCACCAACTTTATTCCCAAGCAAACTCCCTGCCATAAAGCAAACATCACTGGCACCAAGGAGAATCAGCATTTCACCCATAGTATCAGCAAGGTAGACTTGTGTATCGGCGTTAACTATTGCAGCATTGGTTCTTCTGGTGCTATTGAAGCCAGAGTTTTGGCAAAGCGCAAAGACATCATCAAAGCGTTCTGGATGGCGAGGAACGATAATAAGGAGCGCTTCTGGATGCTGTGCTAGCACTTCTTTATGAGCTTGAAGTACTTGCTCATCTTCCCCTTTGTGTGTACTTGCCGCAATCCAAACTGGGCGATTCAAGCCAAGAGATTCTCGAAGCTCTCTACCTGCTTTTTTCACTTGGTCAGAAATTTGGATATCAAACTTAATTGAGCCTGTAACAGCAAGCTTTTCTTTGCTTACACCCAAACTTTCAAATCTATCTGCATCTGTCTGGTTTTGGCACAGCACCTTTGTTAGGCACGGCTCAATCACATTAAACAAAGGCTGAACTTTGGCGTAGTTGCTACATGATTTTTCTGATAAGCGGGCATTGACCACGCTGATAGGAATACCAGCTTTATGGACCTCGTTTAACGTATTTGGCCATAGCTCCGTCTCGATGATCAGCATTTTCTTCGGTTGTGTTGTCTTCAGGAAGCGTTTTACCGCAAAGGCAAAGTCAATCGGCATATAGCGGTGCTCAACTAAATCACCCAGCTTAGCAATCTGTTCCGCTCCGGTACTCGTCGTGGTCGTAACCAGAATAGGCTGATCAGGGTTTTGCTCTTTAAGCGCCTTAATAAAAGGCGTAGCAGCAATGCTTTCGCCGACAGAGACTGCATGTATCCAAATCGGCTTTTCGTCGCTTGTTAATTTCGGAGTAATACCAAAGTGCTCTTTCCAACGTTGACCAAATTTGGGTTTGTTTGGCTTACTTTTGTATAAGCCAAACAATAGGAAAGGCGATGCGATTGTGAGCAAGAGAGTATAAAGAATACGAATTAACATGAGCCAACAGCGATCGCTTCTAGTTTTTGAATACTATCCAAAACTTGCTTTGGCGATAACTCAGTTAAGCACTTCAAATGCTTAAACTGACACTCGCGCTTAAAGCATGGACGGCAGTCAATGTCCGTATGAACAATCTCTACCTTCTCTGCAAGTGGTGGCGTGTATTTTGGTGAGGTGGAGCCATAGACCGCCACGACATTACAGCCAACGGCCGCTGCCACGTGCATCAGACCTGAGTCGTTCGCAACAACAGTCTGGCAAGCCGCCAGAAGATCAACCGCTTCAATCAAGCTTGTTTGCCCTGCTAGAACGTGAATCTGATGCTGATGTTCTTGAGGTACTAATTGCTTGATGTTGTTGCAGGTTTCGAGATCTTTTTGAGAGCCAAACAACCATACCTGATGCCCTGATTTCGCCATTTGAATTGCCACTTCTGCATAGTGCGCTTCGGGCCATTTTTTCGCGGGACCGAATTCCGCTCCAGGGCATAGACCAACAACAGGAGATTCTTGGTTGAGATTAAACTTAGAAATCGTAGCGCTTTGTTCTTGTTTATCAATAAACAGGCTAGGGCGAGGCAATGTTTCTAAACCGCCCAGAGAAGAAGAGTCGATCATCTCCGCTTGTGAATAGGCTAATGCAACATAGCGCTCAACCATAAACTGGAAAGATTTCATATTTGGACGCAAGTCATTGAGTAGACCGTAGCGCATTTCACCTTTCCAACCAGTGCGAAGTGGGATATTAGCAAACCAAGGAATCAGTGCTGACTTTGCAGACTTCGGTAGGATGTAGGCGCGGTCGTACTGTTTTTCTCGTAATGATTTACCAATTTCTCGACGACCCAATAAGTTGAACTCACCATGACCAATAGGCATTTCAATGGCTTGGTGGATCTCTGGCATGCGCTCAAGAATTGGTTTACACCAACCTGGTGCAATTACATCAATTTGGCTTTCTGGATGAAGTTGCTTTAAAACGATGTACAGTGACTGTGACATCACCATATCACCAACCCAAGACGGTCCGATGATGAGTATTTTCATGCTTTGTTCTTCCAGTACATAAACTTAAGAATGGATTCGTAGGTTCTGAAGAGTTCTGCGTAGATCTTATTAGGTACGGTCATCTTCGACTTGTCTTTTCTTTTAGCGCCAATCGTTGAAGCGATTTGAGCTCTAGTGAAAAGATCTGGGGCAACACTGTAAGTCTGAACATTATGACGCCATGGTTTTTCCATGTAGTCATCTACCGGTTCGATAAACTCTTGAGCATGCTTAACAAACTTAGAGGCTGCTTTCGGTGTGACAATATAAGCGGTGGTACCACAAGTCCCAGCAGAGTAGCCTCCTAGCGTATGACTATCATCAATCGGTATGATTGGAGTGAATGCACGCTTCTGAGTGGCAGACAGCTTGATGTAGTCATAAGTAGAAGTCAGCGGAAGGGTATGCGTGAGTACTTGCTTTAATCCTTCTACAGGGTCGACGTTATCTTCTAAGATAATGATCGGTTCATCAAGCTCAGTACAGCGAACCCACAACTCGTAATGGCTTGAGAAGCAGGCAACTTCACTGGTTTTTAATTGATACCCTTTGCGGCGCTGAGTTATGGCTGGACGGCTTTTTTCTGAATGAAGAAAACCGTCAATAGATCCATCTACGGCATCAAAAAATTCAAACTCAATGCCCTGTTGTTTTAACTTTTCTTCAATACGTTCTCGGCGATCCAGTGATCTAGCCAAGCTTACGACAAATACTTTCACTGCACTTTCCAGTCGCTGTTATATCTTGGTTTAAACAAATTGTAATAATTATTGCCATCTTCTTGAGAGTGTAAAAGCTGCAACACCCACATGTATTGTTCAGGCTTATTTGCTACAAAGTACTCAATCGCTTGGTTACAAGTGCGAGCATCTTGTTCTTCGCCCTTGTCTAATTCAAACGCCGGTAAGATTTCGATATCAAACGTACCATCTTCTGTATTCATAGAAGCAAACATAGGTAACACTTTAGCGCGTGATAGTTTGGCAATTTTACCTAAGCCTGGGAGCGTTGCTTTTCTGGTTGCAAAGAAATCGACAAAAACGCTGTGTTCAGGACCATGATCCTGATCGGGTAAGTAATAGCCAATGTAACCGTCACGAACTGATTTCAAAAACGGCTTAACACCACCAGAGCGTTCATAAACGCGACCGCCATATTGCACGCGTTGTTCGTGCATTAGCCAATCTGCAACTTCATTTTTCTGCTTTTTTGCCATCGCAGAGACGGGCATTCCCATCGAAGCAAGTAATACCGCGGGAATATCAATTGCCCATGAGTGTGGAACCATCAAAATGACTTTCTCATCATTGTCGATGTGTTTTTGAAGGATGTCTAAACCTCGGATCTGGCAACGCTGCTGTAACCATTTAGATGAACGTAAGCTAAGTAAGCTGAAACGGAAAAAGAACAACGCTGCGGTATAAAGCGTTTTTTCAATCAGTGCTTCGCGCTCTTCAAATGATTTCTCTGGGAAGCACAGCTCAAAGTTGACTCGAGCTCGGTGAGCCGGACCTTTGTGCGATTTAGCCAGTTTCTTCGCGATGGTTTTTGCTAGCCATTTTTGAACCCCTAAAGGTAATAAAGCAAGCGGCAAAGAAAGGACAACGCCTATCCACGTACCCCAATACTTCGGCGCTAAAAAGTGGCGCTCAAATTCAGGGTTATAAGCTTTAGGATCGAAATCATCACGTTGATTAGTCATGAAGTTTTAAGTACCTATATTTTTGAAGAAAGGCGATTGGGGGTCTGTAGAAATGATACTAGTAATCGTATCAGAGTAAAGGTGGTAGAGAGTTAACTACCACCTTTGAAGGGAATTAACGGTTTTGAATCGCTAGGTATTCAGCAACACCTTCTGCTACCGTTTTGAATTCTACATCACAACCAGCTGCACGAAGCTTAGTTAGGTCCGCTTGAGTGAATTCTTGGTAAGCGCCTTTTAGGTGCTCAGGGAACGGAATGGTTTGGATTTCACCTTTGTTGTGGTGTTTGACCACTGCTTTTGCCACTTCTTCAAAAGATTCTGCACGACCAGTACCGCAGTTGAAGATGCCAGAAACACCATTTTCTAGGAACCAAAGGTTAACTTTGCACACATCACCAACGTAAACGAAGTCGCGTTTGAATGATTCGCTACCAGCAAATAGTTTAGGGTTTTCACCTGCATTGATTTGGTTATTTAGGTGGAAGGCTACCGATGCCATGCTACCTTTGTGATCTTCACGCGGACCGTACACATTGAAGTAGCGGAAACCAGTGATTTGAGAAAGCTGTTCACCATGTTCTTGAGCATCTTGCCATAGGCGACGCACATAGTTATCAAATTGCTGCTTTGAGTAGCCGTATACATTGAGTGCGCCTTCGTATTCACGTTCTTCAACAAACGTTTCTGTCTCGCCGTATGTTGCTGCTGATGACGCGTACAGGAATGGAATTTCACGATCTAGACAGTAATGAAGCAACTCTTTTGAGTACTCATAGTTGTTTAGCATCATGTATTTGCCGTCCCACTCGGTTGTCGCAGAACAAGCGCCTTCATGGAAGATAGCTTCGATAGGGCCGAAGTCGTCACCTGCCATGATTTGAGTAAGGAAGTCATCACGATCCATGTAATCTGTGATATCAAGATCAACTAAGTTTTTAAACTTCTTGCCATTTTTTAGGTTGTCGACAACCAGAATATCGTTAATACCTGCTTCGTTCAGTGCTTTAACAATGTTGCTGCCGATCATGCCAGCACCACCAGTTACGATGATCATAAGACTTCCACCATAGATTAAAATTTTCTCAGGAATTCTAGCAAGAAACAGAAATTAGCGCTATTGGAAGGAAAAGAAAGGTAAAGAGCGCTTGGGTATAAACAAAAGGGAGCCGAAGCTCCCTTAAATAGTGTTGTTATTCAGCGTTTGACGCGTTTGGTCTTTGATACCAAGGATTACGTTCATCAGTCAGTTCAATCAAGCTGTACTTACGACCTAGCTTCTGACCACCATCGCGAGTCAGTGGCTGCCAGCTAAAGAACGCGCGGTTGTTGCTTGGTTTCACTGTCATGATGTCGAATGGAATTGAAATGTAGAAGCCTTTAGTAAAGCTACCTTCACCGAATTCGTCAGCCGACAAATCACTGATTGATGCGAATGCACCAGCAATGACACCACTCTTGAACTGTTTAGATACATTCACTTGTGTACCGATATCACCCGCGAGGAACTGACCAACATCAACTTGAATCATCAAATCTTGTAGGAAATCCCATTGAGGGTAGTAATAACCCGATACAAAACCAGTAAAGCCTTTGTCTACAACTTGGAACGGACGCCCATATTCTGGAACGTATTGCCATTTCTCATCGTATACACCGAAGTAGCTTTGCGGGTCACGTTGAGAGATCAAGTTAACATCTGCACCTATTGCCCAGTTTGCGCCTTTCGGTCGGTACAGGAATTCGGTACCCACACCCGCAAACATACTTTCTAGATAACCAGCGTAGAATTGTTGGTCCATGGTATCTGAGTATTCTTGGAACCAAGTTAACTGCAGGTTGGACATGGTTATCGCGTGTTCATTTTGATAAGCACGGAACATGGTACGTACCCGAGGAATCGAAGTGCCGTCTGGTGGGGTGACGTAGTTAAACTTATCGTAGTTGTTGTACCAATCCCAGTATAGCGAGCCACCAATTTCTAGGTTATCTGTCAGCCAATAAGAGGCGCTGCCACTTAAACCGACACTGAACAGATAGAACTCTTCTGGGTTGCCTAAGGTCTGAGCCAGTTTTGGTGAGAAGCCCCAATCAAAGCGCTCAAAACCATCGTAAGCAGGTTTACCTTGCGGTTTATCGCTCGAGGTTGATGTCGCATCTTCGATATTTGGATTGATGTAGTTAACTTCTGCAAAGTCACGGTATTTCTCTTTGGAGATAACCGTTTGATCTCCGATCAGACCACGACTGCGTTCATTGATAGTAAAGGTATCAATGTTGTCTGGCATTTCGTTGTAAAGGACTGCCGCTGCTTTTTCATGAGCTTCGTTGCGATCACGATACTTTTTCTGCTCGCCGACAACCGAAACGGTATTATCTTCAACATAGAGTTGGGTATTTTGGTAGCCAGCAATTTTATCCAGCTCCTCAGTAACACGTTCCCAATCTACATCAGACAGTTGCTCTGGTTGCTTGTCTTCAACTTCTGGCGTTGGTGTATCACGCCAGAAAGACGGCATATCATTGAAGTTTGTGTAAAGGCTTACGCCTGCCACTAACGTATCGCCGCGCTCGTAGCTCAAGCGCAAATCTGCCATATGTCCTAAGCGATACAAAACACCAAAGTTCCAAGGCGTATGAGGTGTCATGTCTACACCACCACGTACCACAGGGAAATCTTCGCTGTAATCGTTGCTGTCGTATTCAAGCTTAAATCGCAGTGGTGCGTGCAAAGTTTGATACTCGACACCGCCAAAGAGTGCTGCCGGACCTTTAAACCAACGTTCAAAATCCACACTACCGCCACGACCTTTGTAATCAGAAGGTCGTTCACAGAAACTATCGGACAGCTTACATGCAGGGTTGCTGATGTTATCGCGCGTGCCTAAGTAGCCCCAACCCATACCTAACGTAAAATCAAAGGTACCGAGACTTGGGTTAGAGTAACGTTTTGTCGCGGCAACAAATTCGCCATCAAAAAGGCCGGTGCCTGCAAAGTCACGCACACCCACAGAAAGCTCTGGCAAGTACTCTGACTCTTGCAAAAGTCGAACTTTAAAATCGATGCCTTTGTCAGTGTATTTGGTATCACCCGAGAAGCTTGGATCGCTACTATAAAAGAGATCATTCACCATGGTGTAGCGAATCGTCGTTTCTAACCAAGGCATGACTTGCAGTGTGACGTTGTAGAAAAGGTACTCATCGCTGCCAGTAATCGCAAAGTTAAACTCGCCTTCAGGCGCCATACGACCGGTTGGCATCTGCATTAAGCCGACACCACCAAAGTCCATTTGTGATGGTTGCAATTGTGGTACTTCGAAAGGCATGTCTTGAGCCCACACCAACGCTGGACCCATTAAAGACAGGGATAAACTGGTTCTGATCAGGTTCATGTTTAGTTCTTCGATGAGGTTGGTTTACGTTGTGCAAGCAGAGCGACAATATCTTTATCCATTTGTGATGTTTCGAATTCATCAAATGGGATGTACACCATGGTAAGTGGTGGTAAGTAATATTGAGTGGTTAACCAACTGCCATGGTGAGGATGAACGACCTTGCCATCCGGGTAAATTAGGATTGGCGGATAGGCGAGCTCACCAATATCACTTGAACCTAGATTCTTGACCTGTTCATGCAGAGCGATACCCGCTTGGTTTTCTACTGCGTAGACTTTTTCCAAGTTACCCACATACAATACTTTTTCTTCACGTTTTGGAGCACTTAACGTAAGTTGACCTTGTAAAAGAGGGTTATCAAATTTATCTAGACGAATGCGATCAACATCAATGTCTGACAGCACGCGAGGTGCAAACTGGCTTTGTTGGATAAACTTGTAAAATGGGTGCGCAACTAAATTGTGTTGAATCATTTGGTTCAGCACCGAATTCTTTAAGGCAGTACTTTCTTGCACTGCAGTTTCGGAATTATCAAATAGAGTCACGGCTAAAGGGTATTGTAGGGCGACTTGTTGTTCTTGTGCATGCTTAAGTACGCTCTCTAAACGTGCTGCTCGTTGGAACTGCAATGTTTTTCCTGTTCCGACAAGTTCTACATTGAGCGATGATGGGGTGAGATTTTGAGCTTGAACGATAGTAGGTGTCGCCAGAATCGTTGCCGTTAAACTTAGGCTTAATAAAGATAGCAGTCGCTTATTCATGATTTGCTGTACCCTTTCAGAATCGTCAATTCAACAGGCACCATATTTGGACCTAAGTGTTGACGTGTTTTCACTACTTCTCCTTTAGCGTTTACCCAGTATTGGTTCTCTACACTTTTTTCTAAGCTGGTAAACATTACAACCTCGCTATAAACATCAGTAGCGATAGATGAAATAGGGGTGATGACGGTTTCTTTACCTTGACGAGAACGTTGGACTTTAGCCGGGAATCCATAACGGTATTTGTCAGACCAATCGTAAGAAAGAGAATATTGTGCAGAGGGCGCTGAGTAGGCAGGAACGTTGCCATAAATGCCTGCTAGATTGGTGGTTTGCAAACCAATAGTTTTAACGATATGACCGTTTTCTGTTACCACCATCGCCTTGTCTGCACTTACCCACTTTAACTGTGTATTGCCAGTTAGTGGGTTTTGCTCAGCAAAGGCCAACACTACGAAGACCTGTTTTTGGTCACCAATTTTTAAGTAAGCACTGGCATAAGGAACTGCTTCAATTTCTTTTGGAGTTAGCTCGACATCGATGTAGTTGCCATAAGCTTCTTGGACTGTCGCGGATACGTCATTAAATTTTTGTGTACAGCCAAAGATTGAGCTCAGTAAAGGTAGGGCAATAAGTAAGCGCATCCATTTTAGCGATAGAAAGGTGTTCATCATTCCCTCATTACAAATAAAATCGCCCTGAATAGATCAGGGCGATTGTTTCCATATCTACAAAACTAAAAAATTATTTAGTTACTGAAGTAGAAGTAGAAGTAGACGTTGAAGTTGAATCGCTGTCTGACGCTGCAACTGCTACTACAGTTACTGCTGCTGCTGCACCTACTGCTACTGCAGTTGTGCCAGTTGCAGATGCTGCTGCTGTACCAGTAGTACCAGCTTCAGTCGCTGCAAATGCAGTTGATGCGCTTAGAGCCATAAGAATAGCTAGAGCTGTGTTCTTCATTATTAATCCTTGTATTTCAGATTTTAAAACATCGATGTTTGGTCTGTTTATCACACACCATTTCTCATTTTAGTTAAAAAACAATCAGCATGTAAATAGTTTCCTATCCGAATTTACCTAACGTTAAAGAAAGATCGTGGAAGAATAGAGGGTTGCTTAGGTGTGATTATCGTATTTAATAAAAATACTTAAGTTGAAGTCACCTCAGCGTTCACGCAAACGTTCACGATTTTTATTCAACGCGACTCTTTGTGTGTCTTGTTTTAAGTCGCTGACAGCCAATGAGTTTCTCATCTGTGAGAATTTGCTAACCATAAACAGAACTCTTCGAAGTCCCTCCCTCTTGCCGTTTTGCGCTAATCCATGCATAATTTGCCAGCTTTTGTGTAGCGTTTATCAAGACTGTTTTTTTGAACGACTAGTCGCAAAAGTGAGGCTTAAAAAGAATAGTTATATCAATAAACCGAATGAATCGGGAATCAGCGAACAGTGGCTAACGCGTAATGCCGCCGGGCGGTAGCGTGGAAACGCACAAACGAAATTGACAAAAGTTAACAGACATTCACTGCGCGCGTCGTTCATAATGTGCAGCGGTCAGTCGACACCCAAGGAACACTTACGTGATTAATAAACGACCATGGCTAGGGGCGTTGAGTGCAATCAGCTTAGGCTTGTGCTCATTTTCTGCCTCAGCAGATTTTTATGCTGGTGCGTTAGTCAGTTACTCTAACGCCGAATTTCATCATTCCTCTTCTTCAGTAACCGAGGGAAACCCTTTCCTTCTTCAAGCGCAAGCTGGTTACTTTTTCAATGATTATCTCGCTTTTGAAGTGCGTTACGGAACCTCTGTACAACGAGACAGCGGACTGGCAGTAGACAGCCTTGCGAGTGGTTTTATCAAGTTGAACATGCCTGTCTCCGAACGTATCGCACTTTACGGACTTGCTGGTTATTCGAGCGTTCAGATCGACCAACAGAATGTAGGCTCAAATAAAGATCAAGGTTTTAGCTTTGGTTTAGGGATGCATTACGCTTTAGACAAGCAGAATGCGGTTGTCTTTGAGTTTGTTGACAGTACATCTGAAGATCAGGTTCGCTTGAACGCACTTACTCTTGGCTTCCAACACCGATTTTAATTAAAGACCTAGCGCCTAGTTTTGTAGCTAGGATTTTTAACTCCTGACTTTAAATAGCGAATTATCATGCTCAAAGGATATTTCTCGATAGGTGCTTGTATTCTGGCAAGCCTATTTGCGCCGCTTACTAATGCGCAGACTCCAACCCCAGAACAAATTCAGATGTTTCAGAACTTACCTGCTGACCAGCAACAAGCACTGGCGAGTAAGTATGGTATCTCTATTCCATCCGGCGCTTCGTCTCAGCCAAGCAGTTACCAAAATCCTCAAGTGATTGAACAACGTCCGGTTGCTAGCAGCGCGGCTGAAGCAAAAGTAAACGACGCCGAAAAAGACGAGCAAGGTCTAAAGCGTTTTGGTTTAGATTTGTTTGCAGGTTCACCTACGACGTTTGCACCAATCAGTGATGTGCCTGTTCCGGCTGACTACACGGTAGGAGCTGGTGATGAAATCGTTATCCAACTGTTTGGTAAAGAGAACACGACGCATCGTCTTCGTGTTAATCGCGCTGGTATCATTAATTTCCCTTCTCTTGGTCCTGTTCAAGTGGCGGGGATGACATTCTCTGACGTGCGCGATTCTTTAAACCAGCGTGTAAAAGAGCAAATGATCGGGGTTCGTAGTGATATTTCGTTGGGCGAAATGCGCACCATGCAAGTGTTTGTAATGGGTGATGCGTACAAGCCTGGCGCTTACACGGTGAGTGCCCTAACCACGATCTCTCAAGCGATATACTACAGCGGTGGCTTTAGTGAGAGTGGCGCCCTTCGTAACGTGCAACTCAAGCGTAATGGTCAGGTAATTCGTAAGCTTGATATGTACGACCTTTTGTTGAAAGGGGATGCGCGTAACGACATCCGCTTGCTACCAGGAGACGTGGTCTTCATCGGTGCATTGGGTAGCACGATTTCGATTGGTGGTGAAATTAACCGTCCTGCAATCTATGAAATCAAACCAGGCGAAACCTATAAGCAAGCGATTCAAATGGCTGGCGGTTTTACGGCTAACGCTTATAGCGATCAAATCGAAGTGAAGCGGTATGCAGCTAAAGGTGCTCGCGATGCGTTAACGCTGAACTTTAGCCAGTCATATGACCAACAAGCTAAAGTCAAAGATGGTGATGCAGTTAATGTTCTTAAGAAAAATGAAGAGCTGACTCGTTACGTACAAATCGAAGGTGATGTCCGTCATCCGGGCTTTATTGAATGGAAGAGTGGTCTGAGAATCGCAGATTTATTCCAATCTGTTGATACCTCTTTCAATTCTACAGCCGATGTTAACTACGCCGTTGTTGTGCGTGAGATTAACCCTCAACGCGATATCGAGGTTTATCAGGTCAATCTTGCTAACGCGATTCTTTCTCCAACGAGTAAGGATAACTTGAAGTTAAACTCTCGCGATCGAGTCTTAGTGTTTAACCGCTTCAATAACGAAGATTTGGATACATTAGCGGATCAAGAAACCGTTTCCAAAGCGAAAACTTTAGAGCAAGCTCAATTTCAAGCACAGCAAGAGCAATTGAAAGAGCAAGAAGTCATGAACTCATCAGTGGCTGTGTCTTCTGCAGCGCCACTAGAAAAAGGTTCAGAACAACCAAAGATCGTATTCCGTGGCAAAGAAATCACTAAAGACGATTTTGAAGCATTAAAGCAAAATACGCGTCGCACGTTACTTGCACCTGTGTTGCTACAACTTCAACAGCAATCGCGTCTGGGTTTAGCTCCGCAAATTGCAGAAGTCTTCGGTGAGGTAAAACACCCTGGGCGTTACCCAATTACCCCACGGATGACGATTTCGACCTTAATTGAAGCTGCGGGTGGATTAACTTATAACGCATTCACCATCAACGCCGAGTTAGCTCGTACAGTAATTAACAGTAAAGATGAGCGCGCTTCTATTGATGTCGAGCGTATTGACTTGCGCCAAGCAATTCAGGGTAGTACCGCTGACGATGCCATTATTGTTGGCAGAGACCGTTTAAATATTTTGGAGAAGCCAAACGTCAAACTGCAAAGCACGGTAACACTGCAAGGTGAAGTCCGCTTCCCTGGTACTTACACCGTCCGTCAGGGCGAAACCTTAGGTGAACTGTTAGAGCGCGCTGGCGGTTTAACTGAATTTGCACATCCACAAGGGGCTATCTTCACTCGTGAGGCTTTACGCCTTCAAGAGCAAAAACTACTAAACCAATACGCGGCAGATATGCGCGCAGAAACCGCGAAGAAAACCTTCCGTGCAGATAGTAATATGGGGTCGGTGATCGCTGACCCAGATAAAACACTGAAGTTTGTTGAAGAAGCAAGTCGCAGCAAAGCTCTTGGACGTATGGTTGTACAGTTGAATCGTATCCTTAAAGACGAGCGTTCTGCGGACTTTATGTTAGAAGATGGTGATTTCCTATTTGTACCGACCTTCCGCAACACGGTTTCGATCATGGGTGAAGTTCAAGTTCCGATTACATATCTGTTGGATAACAAGCTAGATGTGGATGATTACTTGAATAAAGCCGGCGGTGCGAAAAAACAAGCAGATGAAGATCGTATTTTCGTAGTACGTGCAGACGGCTCGGTTTACAAACCAACGTCAGGTTACTGGTTTGGTAACAACCATGAAGAGCTAAAAGCTGGCGATACCATTGTTGTACCAATTGATACTGACTACCGTGATGCACTAAGCACCTGGACTGCGGCTACGCAGATCCTTTACCAAACAGGTGTAGCGATCAACGCGTTGAAGTAAGGAATGACAAAGTTATTCCAATCAGCTTAAAACAAGATTAGAAATGCAATAATAGTAAGAGCTTATGTAACGATTGAAGTTACATAAGCTCGATTTTATGAACATTGTTAGTCAAAACGGCAAATACTACTCTTAACACCAATAGTTGCATTATTCAGCCGTAACCCGTCATTCCAGCAAGCCGAAGCGAGACTAGGAATCTTGTCACAGCGCGGTTGTGTTTTGAAAGTCGGAGAACAATCTACCCAATTTCACCAATCTCTGAGTCCAATATAACGAACCTCAGAGCTTAGGATTAAAGACCAATGGAACCACAAAAAGAACCCAATCCAAATTATCTTCCATACCCACCCCAACCCCAGTCTACAGATGATGAAATCGACTTACGTGAGCTCTTTAAAGCATTATGGAAAGGCAAGTGGATCATTGTTGCGACAACATTTGCGTTTGCTATAGGTTCCGTATTTTATGCATTGAACTTACCGAATATATACAAATCCGATGCATTACTAGCGCCAGCAGAGAGCTCAAATGGTGGTGGTCTCTCGAAAATGGCTGGTCAGTTAGGTGGTCTTGCGGCACTAGCTGGTGTTAACTTGGGGGCAGGGGAATCTTCTCAAACAGATTTAGCCGTTCAAGTTATGAAGTCTCGCCAGTTTGTCGAAACATTCATTAACAAACACGATTTGCTTGTACCTTTAATGGCAGCGAAAGATTGGGATTTAACAAATAACAAGCTTATCTTAGATGAAGAACTTTATAATCCGAATACAGGTGAGTGGTTGCGAGAGCCCAATGGTCTGCGCGGTTCAACCCCAACTTCACAAGAAGCGTTTGAAGTATTCAATAAAGAAGTACTGACTATTAACCAAGACAAAGAGAGTGGTTTATACACAGTGTCAGTAAAATATTACTCACCATATGTAGCTCAGCAATGGGTGAATTGGTTGATTGAAGATATCAACAAAGTAATGCGTGAACGTACGATTGCTGAAACTTCACAAAACCTAGCCTATCTGAATACTCAGCTACAAAAAACCGCTGTTGCTGATATGCAGAGTACATTTTATAAATTAATTGAAGAGCAAACAAAAAGTTTAATGCTAGCTGAAGTGCAAGAAGAGTTTGTTTTTAAAATAATAGACCCTGCAGTCATCTCGGAAACTCCATTTTTGCCAAATAGATTTATCATTGTGTTAATGGGTAGTATCTTTGGGGGCATTTTTAGCTGCTTCATTGTGTTGTGCTTTTTTTTAAAAAGGCAAACTATTAAGATTAAATATTAATTCTAATAAATGGTATAGTTTGCATGTTTGAATATAGCAATGCCATATTTCTCTTATTGGTAATTTTGTTTTCTTTATTTGTTTTTGTGGAGCAAAAAATAAGAGGGTATGGTTTTAGTATTAACTTTCTTATTTTATTATTTGGTTTTTTATATTCAATAGGTCCTCTACTTTCTGATGAAAATATACCCAATGCTATTTACTTGTCGTTATCTTTAGCATTTTCAATTTTTGCATGTGTTCTATCATCGATGTTAACTTCCGAGTTGATTTTAAAAGAAAATAGAAGGGAGATAGCATATTTTAGAATAAATGACAAAGTTAAGTATGGTGTGCTATTTTTTTCTATATTGTCGTTGTTTCTTTTTGTATATGTAGTGATAATAAAAATTGGGGTTATAGAGTTTTTCTTGACATCTCGTAGTATGAGGACAAGTTATACAAGAAGCTTTAGTCATCTGATGCTATTTAGAGATCTAGCTTGTGCAGTTGCGGCGTTTTCGTTACTTTGTTATTGCGTTAATAAAAAAAGTTTTTATAAAAAGACATGGTTGTTCTTATGTTCTTTAATGGTTATATATTCAATATTAACAATATCTAGAGCGCAGCTAGTGGCGGCTATATTTCCATCTTTGTTTATCCTTTCTTATTTTGGTTATATTAAAACATATTTAGTGAACTTGGTTATTGGAGTAGGGATATTTATTGCACTAATTTGGAAATGGTTGTTATCAACTTTAATTTTTAGTGAAAGCTTTAGTTTTGATAAATTTTCTATATCTGTTCCTAGTGAACTTTACCAATGGGCTATAATTACAAACGATGTTAAAAATGAACCATTGTTATTAGGGACCTCATTTTTAGATGCTTTCATAAGCTTTATTCATCCATTTTACGATACAGTCCCCTTGTCTATATGGTATGTGAATAAGTTTGAGCCAATCGTTGCTCAGGCTGGTGGGGGAAGGGGGTTCTCCTTATTTAGCGAATCAATCTTGAATTTTGGTTTTATTGGTGTTCCAGTTGTATTCGCTTTATTAGGTGTTTTCTTAGGTATCCTCAGTTATTTGTCTAGGAAGTATGTTTTTGCAATTTATATTACCGCTGTGACAATGCCATATCTGTATAAAATATTTAGATCTGAGTTTTTATCAATAACAAAAACTTGGTGGTGGTTTTATGTAATACCAATTATTTTTGTTATTTTTTTTAGTAAAGTAGTCATAGTGAGAGATAAGCATGTTAAGAAAAATAAGATCTGATTGGGAATTTAATTCATTCTCTTCTTTCATTACGCTTTTAATATATCGACTAGAACATTTTATATTTTTGAAGTTTAAATGGTCTATTCGATTTTTTCGATTTTTTTTTACTCTAATAAAAAGGTTGTTTGGTCTTCAAAGTCAGATTTCATACAAAGCTGTTATAGGTGAAAGGGTACGTTTACCGCATAAAGCTTTTGGTGTTGTTATATCATCAAAAGCTAGAATTGGAAATGATGTTACTATATTCCATAATGTTACTATTGGAGTAAATGAATCGAAAATTAATAATGAAATTACTATTGGGGATAGGTGTTATCTATCTACCGGTGCAAAAGTAATATCATGCAACTTAGGTGAAGATGTCTCTGTGACTCCGAATGCGGTTGTCTACTTTGATTGTGGACCTTCTTGCATTGTAACAATGCAGGGGATTAAAGAAAATGATTGACACTTTAGTGGTCGCCGCTGTAGCAAAGTTATTGTTGTTTTTTATTGAAGTTGGACCAAAAATATTTATGACTAATAGTGAATACGGGAAGTATTCCTATTTTTTAATACAAACGGCTCTACTTTCCAATGTGATTAGTTATGGCGGGCAAAACCTAATAATAAAAAATATTAAAAGCAATGACTCTGAGTATAAAAAAGCGATATTTGAAGTTAATTTAATATCATTAATCTTCTCTTTAGTGATTTTTGCTTTAGCTTATTTACTTGATATTGACATGTTAGTTGTGATGTCAAGTATTACAATAGCACTGTTAATTAATACGGTTACGTATTATCGCGGCGTAGGTAAAACAAAGTTTTGGTATCTTTTTAAAGATATATTGAAATCAGTGGTATTTATTTGTGTTTTTTTTGCAATATTATTGACTCTAGGAGATGTTAGTGCATTCAGTGCTTCAGTTTCTTATATTATAGCCGGTTTAGTTTCGCTGATGTTCTTGTCAAAGATTTTGATTTATATTGATTCGGAGTCTTTTAAGGATTTTTCTAAAAATATAATCAAGAATACATTAGAACGAATTAAAGTTGCTACTCCCATTATATTTATGGGTTTTACATATATGCTTTTATCTCGAATTGACAGTTTCTTTGTTAAGGACTTTCTTGGTTTTGAAGCTTTAGGTGATTATACAACGGTCAGCAGAATTATGTATCAAATACTTTTTTTTCAACAGGTATTCATAGCTGCAAAGTTACATGTATTCTCCAAACTATTTAAAGAGCACAACTATAATAAAGCAATAAATAAAGCGAAAACCTTAACAAATAAGGTTTCTTTGGTTACATTGTTAACTGGTATTGTCGTTATCTATGTGATTAATTTGAATGTGATTTTAGATGTTTTAAAGTTAAAAGATATTTTTGAGTTGTCGATTGTTTTTTTTGTTACGCATCTTATTTATACTAAGCTGTGTTTGAACGGGTATTTTTTGTTCTTCTCAAATAAGCAATATTATGGTTATCTCAATAGTATTATTATCATGCTAACTTCTGTCATATTGAATGTTAAATTAATACCAATATTGGGTTTGCCAGGAGCGGCTATCGCTACAGGGGGCTCTATTTTATTGGGAAATGTATTAGAGTTTATACAGTTTAAGTTTTTGGTTTATCCTAATTTGAAGTCGAAAAATGTTAAAAGTTACTCATGTAATTAATAAGAAAAGCCCAACTAGTATGGGATATAACGAATTTTATAATTATCAAAAAGAAGCATATAAAAACATTAAGATAGATTTGTTGTCGTTGTGTGATGGGAGTATAAATTTTCTTAAAGGTATTTATACTTCAAATGCAAATGTGTTTCATGTTCATTCTCATCAATTGCTTTTTATAGTATATATTGTAAAGCTTCTATCAGTAAGAAATAGGCATTCAAAAATTATTTACACTGTACATACTTCGAGAGATAACTTGAAAGGCAAGAATTATTTTTTTTATTGTCTTAATAAGCTCTTCGCTGATAAAGTTGTCTACTGTAGCTTATCTAGTCGTTCTTCATTTGGTGAGAAAGCTTTCAACTCCAAAAGTATCGTGATTAGAAATGGAGTTGATATAAGTGAGAATTTGACGAAGTGGTCAAAAAATAGAGATATTGATTATATCTCTGTTGGACGCCTTGTCGCTCTCAAAAGACCGATGCCTTTTGTAAGAGAGTTAGCTAAAATGGATGTAAATACATATATTGTAGGAGAAGGTCCTCTACATGATGACATTGAAAATTTAAATAGCAAAAACATCGTGTTGACAGGGTTAATTGAAAGAAAAAAAGTATATGAGCTACTAAAACGTAGTAATTTTTACGTAACTAACTCCTCAATTGAAGGAATGCCGATTGCACTTTTAGAAGCTATAGGGGCCGGTTGTGTTCCTGTTGTATCTAACATCCCTCCTCATCAAGAAGTACTAGACAGTGGCATTCAAGGGATAGTTTTGAAAGATGATATTCAATCTGTTTTAGAGACGACAAGAAATTTTGATTCTAAAACTATTGATAATATTAGAAGAAATAATAAAGAAATACTAGAGAGTACGTTTTCGTTGAAGAGCATGAACGAAAGCTATTTTGAATTGTATAGAATGTAAATGAATATTATAGAAATCACTGGGGCGCCCTGCTCTGG
>NZ_JAPPTO010000109.1:0-523 GCF_027587135.1 Vibrio sp. MM46 | reverse complement strand
CTAACGCCTTGTTAAGGTGTGAGGCACGCAATACCTAAGCTTCCGCATAACACCTTAACCACCAAACCTAACGCATAGTAAAAATGCCACGCGTGCCGAATCACTCTTGAACAATTTGTTATGTGCGTTGCCAACCTTTAGCCACTAAATACTTATCAGGGATTCTTAAGCGAACTTCCTCATCAATTTCGGCGAGAGTATCTATTAAATCTGGATAACTAACTTTGCGTGATAGAAGACTGAAGCTTATACCTTTCGATACTTCACTGAAAAATAGGCTATTTCGCTCAAAATTGATCCTAACTACGGAATACCTATAAAGGGAAAACTCAAGTACAAACCTCTGAAATGGTATGTTAGTACTTTCTGAAGTACAAAAGTCATCAGCAACACTCCCCCAGTAATCAGATATTTGAGTGACTATGCTCGCTTCAATTTCGTCGATATCCCTTCGATGATCCATAATGTTGATAGCTCCAAGCACATAACGCCCTGTTAAGGGGTGAGCAACGCAATACCGAAG
>NZ_JAPPTO010000108.1:0-544 GCF_027587135.1 Vibrio sp. MM46 | reverse complement strand
GACGCCAAAGATGTGCATCATTGAAGAGGCGTGGAGTTTGCTGTCTGGAGCTAACGAGCAAGCCAGAGAGTTCATCAACACCGGCTATCGCACAGCGCGTAAGTTCGGCGGCAGTTTTTGTACCGTGACTCAAGGCATTGAAGACTTCTTTAGCAGTGAAGAAGCCAAAGCGTGTTACAACAACTCCGATATCCACATCATTCTTCGCCAAGGTGAAGGCTTTGATAAATACCTAACCCAAAACCCCGACGCCTTTTCAAAGTATGAGCAGCAACTTATCAAAAACTTTGCTCCCTCAGCGATTGCAGGCTACAGCTGCGCACGCATCAAAGCAGGGGGGCACGTGACCTACCATCGCTTTTTTGCTTCACCAGTAAAGCGCGCCATGTTCTCAACGGAACCCAAGGAGTTTGAATACTGTGAAAATCTTTATAAACAAGGCTTGCCACTGGAAGATGCCATTGAACAAACCTCCATGCACTACTACGGCAAGGAAATTGAGGCATTTAACCAAGCGATTGGGGCGAGTACTTAACTCGCTGCC
>NZ_JAPPTO010000107.1:0-544 GCF_027587135.1 Vibrio sp. MM46 | reverse complement strand
AACGCCAAAGATGTGCATCATTGAAGAGGCATGGAGCCTACTGTCTGGAGCTAACGAGCAAGCCAGAGAGTTCATCAACACCGGCTATCGCACAGCGCGCAAGTTCGGCGGCAGTTTTTGTACCGTGACTCAAGGCATTGAAGACTTCTTTAGCAGTGAAGAAGCCAAAGCGTGTTACAACAACTCCGATATTCACATCATTCTTCGCCAAGGTGAAGGCTTTGATAAATACCTAACCCAAAACCCCGACGCCTTTTCAAAGTATGAGCAGCAACTTATCAAAAACTTTGCTCCCTCGGCGATTGCGGGCTACAGCTGCGCACGCATCAAAGCCGGGGGGCACGTGACCTACCATCGCTTTTTTGCTTCACCAGTAAAACGCGCCATGTTCTCAACGGAACCCAAGGAGTTTGAATACTGTGAAAATCTTTATAAACAAGGCTTGCCACTGGAAGAGGCCATTGAACAAACGTCCATGCACTACTACGGCAAGGAAATTGAGGCATTTAACCAAGCGATTGGGGCGAGCACTTAACTCGCTGCT
>NZ_JAPPTO010000106.1:0-558 GCF_027587135.1 Vibrio sp. MM46 | reverse complement strand
TATTATCCTCGTAACGGGTATTGCCGCTTTTAACGCTT
Organism: Vibrio sp. MM46; assembly: GCF_027587135.1. Taxonomy (NCBI): domain Bacteria; kingdom Pseudomonadati; phylum Pseudomonadota; class Gammaproteobacteria; order Vibrionales; family Vibrionaceae; genus Vibrio; species Vibrio sp. MM46. The sequence continues at coordinate 520 of NZ_JAPPTO010000106.1, read as the reverse complement.
ATGGAAAAGCACTGGGGCAAGTGGCTCCGGTCTTTCCTATCGGTGAAATTGACATGCTTGAATGGATTGACCACAGGCTGAGACAATTTGAAGCCAATGGTAAGCTGGCTGACATGCAGGAAGCGTTCACCCAGCGAGTAAAGGAAAGCATTGAAAACCCGCCGCCCGTCGAAGGACTGACGAGTACAACCAACCCACGTACCTTTTACGTTGACCCAAGCATCGTTATCCCTAAAGACATCGTTGTACCTGCCACCGGGCAAGTCATCGCCAAAGCGGGCACCAAGGTTAACCCCTTTGACAGCCGAACCTGGCCAAAGGCAAACGGCAAAGACATTCTGCCTAAGTTTGAGCTTAGTAAGGTACTGGTATTTTTTGATGCCAGAGATGCGCAGCAAAGGCGCTTTGCCAGTGAGTACCACAATGATAAGCCCATCAAGTGGGTACTGACCGCAGGGAGCCCAAACCAAATGGCAACCTTACTCGATGCCAGAATATACTTTGCTCAAGACGGCTTTTT
>NZ_JAPPTO010000105.1:0-561 GCF_027587135.1 Vibrio sp. MM46 | reverse complement strand
GGCGTTATGTGAATAGGAGATTCCAATGAACAAGGTAGTCAAAGATCGCTTTGATGAATACCCAGAAAATGCTCGTGTTAGGTTAGCGGAGCTACGAAATCTAGTCTTTCAAATAGCATCGGAGTTGGAACTTGGTGAAGTTGAAGAAACTCTAAAATGGGGTGAACCAAGCTACAGTGTAAAAACAGGCAGTCCGCTAAGAATGGACTGGAAACTCAAGTCTCCTAACAACTATTACCTTTTCTTTAATTGCCAAACCAAGCTCGTCGATACATTTCGGGAATTGTATGGTGAAGAACTGGTGTTTCAGGGAAATAGAGCAATAGTTCTGTCCTTATCGAAACCGATATCAGAAAGAGTGATTAAGTCCTGTTTAGAGTTGGCTTTAACCTATCAGCAGCGTAAAAACTTACCTCTTTTAGGCGCGTAATAAAATTCACATAACAATCTGTTTAAGAGTGATTCGCAACGCTTGGCATTTTTGCTATGCGTTGCGTTTAGTGTTTAAGGTGGTATGCGGCGGCATTGGTATTGCGTTGCTCACACCTTAACAGGGCGTTA
>NZ_JAPPTO010000104.1:0-566 GCF_027587135.1 Vibrio sp. MM46 | reverse complement strand
GGTCTAACACACTCTCAATCCTTAAAAAATACACTACATAGAAAACTATGTAGTAGCGTGCTATGTAATGCACTTTTCGCTTTAAGGACTTGACCAAAGTATAGCGCACTTACTTTCTTAGTCTCAAGCCCTAAATCACATTTTCATAAAAATGTTTAACATAATTGATATAATACGTAGTTATATCAATAACTTAGAGGCATTTTATATAATCTGTGATACATAATCACATATTATACTTTATTGATACTATTTTCATAGCCTCTATATTACGCCAATCGCTTTATTTTTAATCATACGCATGCCACTCAACAAAACATTTCCCTTTATTTTCAGTATCTTGCGAAACTTCACATTATATCAATTATGTTAAATTAGATAAAAGTGAAGCAATTTTGAGTAAAGCGTCATCAGAGCCAAAAGGCACGCACGTCAACGTTGAGTTATCGGGCAAACATAACCAAATCCTTGAGAGCTCTAAGGCTCAGAATAACCGAACAAAACGTGCCGAGGCACAAGCTCGTCTAGAGCATCACCTTGAACTTTTTGGTGTGAACTGGGAAGTA
>NZ_JAPPTO010000103.1:0-572 GCF_027587135.1 Vibrio sp. MM46 | reverse complement strand
GGCGTTATGTGCTTTGGTGGAAATGAATATGGAAATCACAATCAGACGTATCGAAACAGAAAGTGTTGAGGATAAAGTTATATACGAGACTTTGTTCAGAGAGTACCTATCGGGCTTCTCGGTTGAACTAGATCCCTCTGTTATTGCTCAGCTGTTTGCGCTGCCTTATTTCCACGGATTTATCAGTTTTGTCGACAATAAGCCTGCCGGTTTTGCGGTTTGCTTTGAATCGTTCTCAACTTATCGTGCGCAAAGAGTGATGAATGTCCATGATTTTATGGTGTCGGACAACTTTCGTGGTAAAGGTGTGGGTAAAGCGCAACTGAATGGTATCGAACAGTATTGTCGTGATAATGATTACCTCAAAATCACACTAGAGGTCGGTGATGATAATGTTGCAGCTAAAAAGCTCTACAGCTCATTGGACTACGAAGATTACAGAGTAGTTTTGACAGGGCAGCAACATTGGCAAAAGTACCTCAATTAGCACGCACATAACAAACTGTTCAAGAGGGATTCGCAACGCGTGGCATTTTCACTGTGCGTTGGTTTTAGTGTTTAAGGTGGTATGC
>NZ_JAPPTO010000102.1:0-599 GCF_027587135.1 Vibrio sp. MM46 | reverse complement strand
CCATCTGGCACAACTCGCTAAACATTTTGAGCAAGAAAAAATTAACTTAATCGTCATTGATCAAAATATCGATACCAGCACATCAACTGGTAGATTGATGTTTAACATGTTGGCATCCATTGCTGAGTTCGAAAATGATTTACGAACTGAGCGGCAAGCCGAAGGTATTGCCAAAGCAAAAGAGAACGGCGTGAAGTTTGGGCGCCCAGCAAAACTCAATGAACAAATCTGCGATGCAATCCATTCCCGCCGAACCGAAGGGGCAACCATCGGTCAACTTGCGAAAGAATTTGAGCTAGGAGAAGCAACAATTTATCGGGCGTTAAAAATGGCAATGGCAAAATCAGATTGAAATTACCTCTGTATACGTTAGATCTTTGACTCATTCACATCCTGTTCACAGGCTTTTTCCATACTCAAATCAACTGGCTTCTGAGGTTATACGACATAGAGCGTTCTAACTCATTAAATCTGCCACTAAACTATTGATTTGTATTTGAAGCTTAAAAATAAAGAAGGCATTATTTGTTTGTAAAATACGGACAGTCGCCGTATAGAAAGCGTTATTTCCGCAACGGATCTCTCAGGCTGAATGTACG
>NZ_JAPPTO010000101.1:0-605 GCF_027587135.1 Vibrio sp. MM46 | reverse complement strand
CCAGAAGTAATGGTATCGATTTGAACTTGGCATAACTGCAAAGCAGCCCACCGAGGACTTCCGATAAGCTTAGGTGTTTTCCCTCCCTATTGTGGTGATAAAACGCCCAGCGCTGCACACAGAATGCGTTCCCTCTTCAAATTGAATGAAAAACATTCTGTCGCTGTTATACAAAGCCACAGGCCCTGCTTGTGGCTTTGTCGTATCTGAGAGAGCGAAAAATAGCAGTGCCGTTTGCCCAATAAAGCATTCCAATTCGAAATCAAAGAGTGGCTTAGTCCTGCGGTCAGAAGGGGTACTCAAGCGCCGCCGTCATTGAGCACCATCGTTACGTTTTGTTTGTTTATTCGACGCATGTGGGTGCGTAGCGTACCTCGATTCAATCCTAGTATTCTTGAGGCTTTCGCTTGATTGCCTCGACAGTGTATGACGACTTCCTCAAGCACAACGTCTCGAACAAATGGCAAAAGAGCAGACACATCCGGTGTGGCGGTTCGACTATCACGAGTGTGTGAAAGAAGCGCATTGAGGTGCTCTAGAAAGAGTTTATTATCAATAGGTTTACAAGGCATGATGGTATTGCTGTGTTATGACGATGAATGCCC
>NZ_JAPPTO010000100.1:0-609 GCF_027587135.1 Vibrio sp. MM46 | reverse complement strand
TGCAAACAGCCAAAAAATAGGAGGACGTGTCACCGCTCGTGACAGCGACAGTAGCGACGGCGGCTTTTATCATGCGCATTGGTATAAATACCCGGTCATTTACTGGCTACAATTGATGCAATCGACCGCGTGTATGGCAACGGATAATTTTGATGTGGCGTACATGACGGAAATTGATCCACTTTGGGATGATGACGAGCTCTCGCTCATACTCAACCCAGAAGCATTACTCTTTGGCAATCTGGTTGCACAACTTGCTTGCGTCCCCGAAGCGATGCTCACCTCCACGAACGTTGCACTGCCTATTGATGCGTTATTTTGGTGCCTGGGCTCACAAGGTAGCGCATATCCATTGACGGGAACAACTAACTACCGAGATACTCCTATTCAAGCCGCAACGCTGCTCATGGAAAAACTGAACTATAAGCTTCACAGACAAGGTATTGTGTGGGAGACGCGCGGTGAGGACGGGGCAATTTGTTACCAGTATCCCGACCCAATTTTACCAAAATCTCGCTACCGTTATCAGATGTCATCACCCATCCCTGATGCAGCGTGGTGCCACCCTTATACGACCACAACCACCTTATGGGAAGCAGGTCACGACAA